>JBJTTC010000023.1:0-21195 GCA_046079965.1 Sediminibacterium sp.
AAACGAGCAAACCAAAATCTTCTTTACAACTGAAACAATAAAAAAAGGTCGTCTCTAATTTTAGTGACGACCTATTCTTAATTTGGTCAGCAATTTTTTATGCTACTGATCTGCGGATGATGTTCAGCGCAGCACCTGCCTTGAACCATTCAATTTGCTGTTCATTGTAAGTGTGATTGGCCACAATGGTATCACTGCTGCCATCAGCATGGGTGAACACCAGTTGTAACGGCTTTCCCGGAGCAAACTCTGTCAACCCATTGATCTCAATCGTGTCGTCTTCCTGTATCAGGTCGTAGTCCGATTTATTCGCGAAAGTAAGTGCCAGCATACCCTGTTTCTTCAGGTTGGTTTCGTGGATGCGGGCGAAGGACTTGACCAGAATGGCACGAACACCAAGAAATCGGGGCTCCATAGCAGCATGTTCTCTCGAACTTCCTTCTCCATAATTTTCATCACCCACAACAATGGTACCTACTCCCGCAGCTTTGTAAGCCCTTTGGGTGGCAGGAACAGCACCATATTCACCTGAGAGGTGGTTCTTTACTGAATCCGTTTTCTCATTGAAGAAATTCACTGCCCCAATCAGCAGGTTGTTGCTGATATTGTCGAGATGTCCGCGGAATTTGAGCCATGGACCGGCCATGCTGATGTGGTCGGTGGTACACTTGCCCTTGGCTTTGATCAATAATTTTAATCCTTTGAGATCAGTTCCTTCCCATGCGGGGAAAGGCGCCAATAACTGAAGTCTCTTGCTATTTGGATCAACTACTACATTCACGCTGCTGCCGTCTTTTGCAGGTGCCTGGTAGCCGGCATCTTCCACTGCAAAACCCCGTGGTGGCAATTCTTGTCCGCCCGGTTCATCGAGTTTCACTTGCTCACCTTTATCGTTGGTGAGGGTATCTGTGAGGGGATTGAAGCGTAGATCTCCTGCAATGGCGAGTGCGGTTACCAGTTCAGGTGAGCCAACAAAAGCAAGTGTATTGGGATTGCCGTCGGCACGCTTGGCGAAGTTTCTGTTGAAACTGTGTACAATGGTATTGCGTTCCTTTTTCTCTGCACCCACGCGATCCCACATACCGATGCAGGGTCCGCAGGCATTGGCAAAAACACGGGCACCTATCGAATCGAAAACTTCCAGGAAGCCATCACGCTCTACTGTATATCTTACTTGCTCAGATCCCGGAGTAATGGTGAACTCACTTTTGAGGGTTAGTCCTTTTTCTTTCACCTGTCGTGCAAGGCTAACTGAGCGGCTGATGTCTTCATAAGAACTATTGGTGCAACTTCCGATCAGACCCACTTCAATTTTAGCCGGCCAGCCATTGGCTTCAATGGCTTCTTTCATTTTTGAAAGTGGTGTTGCCAGGTCGGGTGTGAAAGGTCCGTTCAGGTGTGGCTCCAGTTCGCTGAGGTTGATCTCAATTACCTGGTCAAAATATTTTTCAGGTTCGGCATATACTTCAGCGTCACCATTGAGGTGAGCAGCGATGGCATCTGCCATGGAAGCCACTTCCTCACGGCCGGTGGCACGCAGATAGCGACCCATGCTATCATCATATCCAAAAGTAGAGGTGGTAGCACCAATTTCCGCACCCATGTTGCAGATGGTGCCTTTACCGGTGCAACTCATGCTGCGGGCACCCTCACCAAAATATTCTACGATGGCTCCGGTTCCGCCTTTTACGGTCAGAATTCCGGCCACTTTCAAAATCACATCTTTCGGGGCGGTCCAGCCACTTAACTTACCGGTTAAGCGAACACCGATCAATTTGGGCCATTTCAATTCCCAGGGGAGTCCTGCCATCACATCGCAGGCATCTGCTCCACCTACACCTATAGCGATCATCCCTAATCCACCTGCGTTTACGGTATGAGAATCGGTTCCGATCATCATTCCTCCGGGGAAGGCATAGTTTTCAAGCACCACCTGGTGAATAATACCCGCACCGGGTTTCCAGAAGCCGATACCATATTTGTTAGATACAGAGGCAAGGAAATCATATACTTCTTTGCTTTCTTCATTGGCAACTTTCAGGTCGGCAGCTGCTTCTACGCGGGCTGTGATCAGGTGATCGCAGTGCACCGTGGAAGGAACGGCAACCGATAGACGACCTGCCTGCATGAACTGTAGCAAGGCCATTTGTGCGGTCGCATCCTGCATCGCAACGCGGTCGGGAGCGAAATCCACATAACTTTTTCCCCGCTCAAATACCTGCGCCGCCTGATCGGGGTGGAGGTGGGCAAATAAAATTTTTTCACTCAAGGTCAGGGGGCGTCCCAGTAATTTTCTTGCCGCTTCTACGCGTTCGGGAAAGTTGGCGTAAACCTTTCTGATCATTTCAATGTCAAAAGCCATACTATTGATTTTGCAGGTGTATAATGTTGATTAAGAGAGCCAAAACACGGGAGTAAAATGGCGATGCGAAATTACCAAAAAGTACCTTGGGGTAAAACTCTTTTTAGTTAAAATGAATAACTTTACCTAGCTTTCCATGCGGTTACCCACTATGCAAAAAATCAGGGATTACATAGAATTCAACGTATTCGGTGTATGCACTGTATTGGGTGAGCGTTTCGGTATTGCAAGTTCCCGCATCCGCCTTTGGTTCATTTACATCAGCTTCCTGACTTTCGGCTCCCCCGTCATTATCTATATGGTCATGGCTTTCTGGATCAACCTGCGCCAATATATTTCTTATGGAAGGCGCAACCCGCTGCGGTATTGATTGGCATTATTTGATTGGCTTTACTTTGGTACCCATACCTGATTCCCCTTAATTGATTGCTTCTCGGATTTTGACCAATTGCTCCAACAGTACCGGTAATTGTTCGAGTACCAGCATATTGGCACCATCACTTTTGGCGACGGCAGGATTGGGATGGGTTTCAATGAAGAGTCCGTCAGCACCTACTGCAATAGCCGCTTTGGCAATGGTACCAATGAGTTGGGGGTTGCCTCCGGTAACACCGGACTGCTGATTGGGTTGTTGAAGGGAATGGGTACAGTCCATTATAACGGGTACTGCATGAGCCTGCATCCAGGGAATGTTGCGATAATCGACAACAAGATCCTGGTACCCGAAAGTATTGCCTCTTTCAGTCAGCATGACCTGGTTATTGCCGGACTGCTGGATTTTTTCTACTGCAAATTTCATGGAGGGACCGCTTAGGAATTGGCCTTTTTTAACGTTCACAATTTTTCCTGTGGAAGCAGCTGCCTGTAAGAGATCAGTTTGTCGACAGAGAAAGGCAGGAATCTGTAGAATATCGAGGTGAGCTGCAGCCATTGTTGCCTCTTCAGCTGTATGAATATCTGAGGTAGTTGGCAACCCGAATGTTTGTCCTGCTTTCTGGATCAATGTCAATGCTTTTTCATCTCCAATTCCTGTGAATGAATGAGCACTGGTGCGGTTGGCCTTGCGGTAGCTGGCTTTGAATACGCAGGGGATACCGAACTCTTTTCCAAGCGATGCCAATTTTTCTGCAATTTCCATTACCAGTTCCTCCGATTCAACGACACAGGGTCCGGCAATCAAAAAAAAGGATCCGGAACGAAATGTTTGCCGGGAAAACAATTGCTGTAAAAATTCGGGCATCATGAGGGATCAAGGATGGTTTAGATGGTATAAATGTAAGCAATAAATGGGATTGGCTAAGAGGTGCCATCGGCAGGATTACTCGTAATTTTTGAAGTACCTTGCACCAGGCAAAGACTACAATAAGATGCAAAAAGAAAAAATTCTTGTCATTGGTGCTTCCGGACAAATAGGGGTGGAGTTAACCCTAGCGTTGAGAAATATTTATGGCAACAGTCAGGTGATTGCATCTGATTTGAGGGAGGAAAATCCATTGTTGTCGGGCACCGGACCTTATGTTAGTTTGGATGTGATGAACAAGGAAATGCTGCATGTACAGGTTATTCGGCAGAACATAACCCAGATTTATTTGCTGGCTGCTATGCTTTCTGCTACGGGAGAAAAAAATCCTCACCTGGCCTGGCACCTCAATATGCAGGGCTTGCTGCATGTGTTGGATATTGCCCGCGAGGAAAAATTGAACAAGGTATATTGGCCCAGTAGCATCGCAGTTTTTGGTCCAACCTCTCCCCGCCGGCTTTGTCCCCAACATACGATCATCGAGCCGACAACGGTGTATGGTATCAGCAAATACGCCGGTGAATTCTGGTGCAATTATTATCACAAACGGTATGGTGTGGACGTGCGTAGTTTACGGTATCCCGGTCTGATCAGTTACAAATCTCTACCCGGTGGTGGTACTACAGATTATGCGGTGGAAATTTATCAGGAAGCACTGTTACACGGGAAGTACAATTGTTTTTTATCCTCCGATACATACCTCCCAATGATGTATATGCCCGATGCATTGCGTGCTACCCTTGAATTGATGGAAGCTCCGGCTGATGCTATATCTGTGAGAACTTCTTACAACATTGCCGGCATGAGTTTTTCTCCTGCTGAGATAGGAGCATCAATACAAAAGCACTTGCCTGACTTTGAATTGCAGTATAAGCCCGATTATCGCCAGTCGATTGCGGATAGCTGGCCTCAAAGTATTGATGACAGTGTAGCCAAAAACGACTGGGGCTGGCAGCCTGCTTATGACATTGATAAGATGACGGTGGACATGCTCAACCATCACCCTGAAAACAAGGGAAGAATATTTCAGTAATAGTCATCAGAACCTAAATCCAATACCAATATTCTCTCCGCGAATACCTGCCCATGGGCCGGTAACCTGAATGTTGGCGCCATTGGCATTGACACTGGTTTTGATATCGAAAGGTTCAACTTTTATATCTAGGAGGCTGGATTGCAAAGATCCTTGTTCCTGAGAGGTAAGAGGTACAATCGGAGCGAGGTTTAAGTTGCCGGTGCAGCTACCGAAATGACCGCCAATCAGCTGTAAGTCCATTACCAATTTTTTAGATAGGTTGAATTGCCAACCCAACATTAGCCCCGCACTGGTGGAAGTTACTTTTCCAACGAAGTCACCCGTTTTTATCAATGCTGAACCACCGGTGGTGGAAGTATAATTAATAGGGGTAGTTGCTTCAAAGCTGGCAAAACGAACATAGGGAGCGAGATAGAATCCTTTTAAATTGCCTCTGCCCAGGTAGAATCGTAATTCCGGTGTAATGGCAGAATTGCCTACCAAAATGGAATTGAATTGAAGGGCATTGCCGCTCACATTGTTATCGAAATAATCTTTAAAGGGCAAACTTCCCTTCGGCATCAGGCGGTAGCTCACGGAAAGTGATATTTTTCGGCTCAGTGCGCGTTCATAAGTTAGGTGGTAGTTCTTCAAGACGAGTGATGATAGGTTGGCACGCAGGATGTTTTTTAGGCAATGCAGGTGGGGTTTGTTTTTCCTGTGCGATGCTTATTACCGGGAAAAATAATCCTGCCAATATTAAACGTTTCATGGTGGGTATTTCGTTGATAGGTTAAATGAAAAAAAATTTATTGTAACAGATCTTGTACTGTTTTTTTATCCAGCACACTCAGGGTATTGTCACGAACCTGTTTCATTACCCTGTTCAAACCGCAGGTTTTTTCATCGCAATCCTTGCACTTTTGATAGAAATTCAGACTCACACAGGGCAATAAAGCAATCGGACCTTCCAACAGGCGCATGATGCGGGAAAGGGGTACTTGTTGAGGGGCAAGCTTGAAAAAATAACCGCCCCCTTTTCCTTTTTTACTTTCAAGGATTCCCTCTTTTTTTAGCAGCAACAAAATGTTTTCCAAAAATTTTAAAGGAATTTTTTTCTTGCGTGCAATCATTGCAATCAAGATAGGACCTTCTTCCCTGTGCTCGGCAAGAAAGGTCAGGGCCTTAAAAGCATATTGCGTTTTTTTCGACAACATTGTAGCAATATAAGGAAAATTGGCCAGTAAGGGCTGTCTAAAATCCCAATACATCTTTCATGGAAAAAATTCCCCGTTTACCAAGGGTAAAATCGGCTGCAAGCAAAGCGCCCTGAGCAAAACCCGTTCTGTTGTGGGCAGTATGAATCAATTCGAATGTATCGATGGAAGATTTGTACTGAACGATGTGTGTACCGGGTGTAGAGTCAATTCTTTTCGATGAGATGTGAAGTTGATCATTCGTGGCATTGTCAGCATTTGCCCAACCCTTGAGATCTTGTCTGGTGGTCAAAATATCCTCTGCCAGACTAATCGCGGTGCCACTCGGTGCATCTTTTTTTTCTGTGTGGTGAATCTCTTCAATATTTACCCTATACGCGGGATGATTTTTCATAATTCGAGCCAGCATTGTATTGGCAGCAAAAAATAAATTCACTCCGATGCTGTAGTTGCTCGAATATACCATGCATCCATTCACCCGCTGGCAATCATCAATTACTTCTTTCCAATGTTCCAGCCAGCCCGTACTTCCCGAAACTACCGGAATACCTGCGCTAAGACATTCCCTGATGTTCTCCGCCGCACTGTGTGGTCCGGTGAATTCAATGGCAACGTCAATCTCTTGAAGGTTCTCTTTTTTTAGCTCATGGCGATTCTTCACATCAATGATCAAAGGAAAATCATGTCCGGCCTCTTTCCCGACAGCTTCTATGGCTTTACCCATTTTTCCATAACCAATCAAAGCGATTCTCATAAAAATAGTCTTATCGCGATTCAGTCGTTTTGTGTGATTTTGATTTCAGTTGAAAACTGAGGGTCAGTCCGGCATTTCGTGTAATAGGATCGAGTTGCGGTTTCATTTGCATGCTAAGGTTATTGCTAACATCAAACTGTTTGAGGTGGGCGAATACGGTGGCATCCAATACCTGAAATCCCCAGGCAAGCAGAAAAAAAAGTACTGAATAATCTCTGTCCCGCCGATAAGCATTCCGATAATTGATCAAATCATTCATCGGCAATCTCACCAGTTCGGGATCAATAAAAGGAACATCACTGGGATCACCCTGTGCCTCTTTGTACCTGGCTTCATAAGCAAATTTCATCTTCTTGTAATAATTATTATTGAAGATGAAAGTCCCTACAGGTATTGCGATGATTCCATATGCCAAAGGTATTTTCCAATACTCACGGTTGTAGGCCTGACCCCAGCCCGGTAGAATGGCTGAGCGCCTGGTCGCAATTTTTGGATCATGTTTGCGAATACTGTCCTTCGCTTTAACTGGAATTACAGCATTATCATTTATTAGAGAATCTGAATTTTGAGACAACAGTGGCGGACTGATGGCTAAGAAGAAAAGCACCGAAAAAACATACATTCGGATAACCATGGTTAACTGATGGTGAGGTGCAGGTCTTTCAGTAACTTATTCAATCCATCCAGAGAATAATAGGGAAGGGTTATGCTGCCATGCCCTTTGGAATGATGAACCAGCTTGGCTTTGGTACTGAATTGTGACGAAAGCGCATCTTCAATTTTTTTGTAAGGTGCAGATAATTCCTTTGTCTTCTTCGATGCACCGGCTGATTTAACTTTGTATTGACTTTTCACCCATTCCTCGGTTTGTCTTACACTGAGCCCCTTATCCAGAATTTGATGATATGCCATCAATTGCCGGTCAACCGTATCAATGTTGATGAGTGCCCGGGCATGACCAAAACTGATCTTTCCCTGCCTTACTGCCATCTGTATATCAGGGGGAAGCTTGAGCAGGCGAATATAATTTGAAACAGAGCTTCTCTCCTTACCCATGCTTTTGGCAACCTCTTCCTGTGTATAATTCAACTCATCCATCATCCGCTGGTAATTGAAGGCAATCTCCATAGGATTCAGGTTCTCCCGTTGGAGATTTTCCAGCAAAGCCAGCTCCAGCAATTCCCTGTCATTCGATTGACGCACATATACAGGTACATCCTTTAATCCGGCAATTTGTGAAGCCCTCCACCTTCTCTCACCTGCAACCAATTGGTACTTTCCATTGCTTAGTTTAGACACTGTCAGAGGTTGAATCACATCATGCCTTTTGATGGATTCAGCCAATTCCTGTAAGGCAATTTCATTGAAATCCTTCCGTGGTTGCTTGGGATTGATCACAATATCACTGAATGGAATTCGGATGGTTTGTGTTACTTGATTCACTGCATCCATTTTAAGATTACCCTCTCCGGTTTTTAAATCGGACTGGATATTGTCTAATAAGGAACGGAGTCCCTTACCAATAAGCTCTTTGTTATGCTTGGTTGTTGCCATGTTGAAATGAATTTAATGCCGGCATCTTTTTTCTAACGGATGATGCGCTCTTCGTTGCTGATTCGGGTAAAACCGTTTTTCTGTAGTATTTCTTTGGTCAGGTTGAGATAGTTCTGTGTTCCTTTACTGTCAGCATCGTACAAGATAACTGGTTTGCCAGCACTGGGCGCCTCACTCAAACGGGCATTGCGGTGAATGATGGTTTGAAAAACCATTTCATCGAAATGACGTCTTACCTCACTGATCACCTGATTGCCCAAACGAAGCCTGCCATCGTACATGGTCATTAAAATACCTTCGATCTGCAATTCCGGATTCAGTCTTCCCTGAATGATCTTGATGGTGTTGAGTAATTTCCCCAAACCCTCCAATGCGAAAAATTCACATTGTACCGGAACAACCACACTGTCGGAGGCAACCAGCGAATTGACAGTGATCAAACCCAGAGAAGGAGAACAATCGATCACGATGAAATCATAGCGATCGGCAATTGGTTCAAGAATATTTTTAATTACCGTCTCCCGACTGGGATACTTGATCATTTCAATTTCAGCCCCCACCAAATCGATGTGCGAGGGAATCAGGTGGAGGTTGGGAACCTCGGTGGTTAATATTACGTCGCTGGCTGGAAGGTTGTTAACCATGCAATCATAAAGACTACTCGTTATGTTTTGAAGATCAAAGCCAACGCCGGTGGTACTGTTCGCTTGCGGATCGGCATCTACCAATAAAGTTTTGTATTCCAGCACCGCCAGACTGGCTGCCAGGTTGATGGCTGTCGTCGTTTTTCCAACACCACCTTTTTGATTTGCTACACCAATTATTCTTGCCATAAATTCACAATGACCGGTTTATCTACTCTTTTTTTAAATTTTGTATTCATGCTCTCTGCAGACAACAATCAATTCATCCTATATGCTGCAAAGCCATGCCTAACTTCCACCTACTCGAATGGATGCTTTCAAAGGTATTGTAATGTCCGTCAATTTTGTTGGAACATTTTACCCATCAGGCTTCAAAATTACAACTTAAGGGTCATCCGGGAGGCAAGAAAAATCCACACTTCCCCACCACCGCTCATTCCATCCCGTCTGTTTTCCGTTTAAACCAAAGAATGGGCTCAACCGCTTAAAAAAGTTAATTTTGCTTACACAAACCATTGTAAGCCATAATGGTTGAAGCAAACCAGTTCGAATAGATGCGTAACCCTACTTTTTGGTGGATTTTAGCCCTCTTAATGTTGCTGCTGGATTGGTATGTATTCCAGTCATTAAAAACCGTAATGCAAAACCAGTCCGAACGAGCTCGACTTTGGGTTCTCTCTATACATTGGTTCTTGGCAGGCTTGGCGATGCTCATGGTGCTGGTCTTTCCCTACGCAAGTATCCTGCAGGATTCTCCCTTTTTTCGTAACTACGTTTTTGCCCTTCTGGTAGGATTATTCCTTTCCAAATTGATCGCTTCTGCAATCTTTCTTGTTGATGATCTGCGGAGAGGAATTACCTGGGTCATTCTCAGGTTCTTCTCCAGCGGTGCTCAGGAACTGGAATCCGGGAGTTTACGCATTCCCCGTTCGGTATTTCTCTCCTGGCTGGGCTTGGGTCTGGGAGGAACGCTGCTCGGTAGCTTACTTTTTGGGTTTAAAAACAAATACAACTACCAGCTCAAACGCATCAAACTTTCATACAATCATCTGCCTACCGCTTTTAGGGGATTAAAAATTGTTCATATCAGTGATATCCATATTGGAAGTTTGCAGGACAAATACGCTGTTGAAGCCGGCATCAATAAAGTGCTACAACAAAAACCGGATTTGATTTTGTTTACCGGTGATCTGGTCAACAACAAAGCAGCAGAAATGGAGGGGTGGACGAATCTTTTCTCCCGATTCCAAGCACCGATGGGGGTTTACAGCATTTTGGGCAACCACGACTATGGTGATTATGTTGCATGGCCTTCCCTCGAAGCAAAACAGAATAACTTGCAACAATTGAAACAGATACATGCAGGAATGGGTTGGAGACTATTGATGAATGAACACGTGGTATTGGAAAAAGAGGGACAAAAAGTCGCTCTTTTAGGCATAGAGAACTGGGGTGCAAAGGGAAGATTTCCCAAATACGGAAAAATGCAGGAGGCTTATCCGGGAACAGAATCCATTCCTTTCAAAATTTTGATGAGCCATGACCCCAGTCACTGGGATGCCCAAGTGAGAACAGTTTATCCTGATATCGATCTAATGTTATCCGGTCATACACATGGCATGCAATTTGGCATGGAAAATCCGTTTTTTAAGTGGAGTCCGGTACAATGGATGTACAAGCAATGGGCAGGATTATATGAGGAAGGAAGCCAAAAATTGTATGTCAATCGTGGTTTCGGTTTCATCGGTTACCCCGGGCGGGTAGGCATACTCCCTGAAATTACCCTTATAGAATTGGTGTAGCATGGGCACTTAGTTCGATGAAAATGAAGTTTAAATAGTTATTAAATATTTACTATTTGTTATGTGGTACGTTTATTGTTTAATTTTATAAAAATCTATGTATGAAAAAATTCATCATTTTTTGCCTGGTCGCTGTCGCATTCTCTACATCCTCTATGGCACAAGGATTTCGTTTGGGGGTGAAAGTAGGTGGCAACATGAACAAAGTCGAAGGTCAATCTTTCAACGATGGATTCAAATTTGCCTACCACGCCGGCGCATTTGCCGAAATTGATTTCAGTAAAAAAATCGGAATACAACCCGAAGTCATCTGGAACCAGTTGGGTGGAGTTCCCGCCAACATCACCAGTGTATATTCCACCGCCACCAATGTAACTTTCAATTCCCTTTTCAGAGGAGAGAATGTGCTTAGCCTGGATTATCTCTCAATACCAATTTTATTCCGTTATACCATCTTGGGAGGATACCTCACCCTGAATGCCGGTCCCCAATTTGGCATACTGCTGCAGCAAGACAAAAGCATGTTGGCAAATGGTGCCGCGGCTTTTAAATCAGGAGATTTTTCAGTTGTTGCAGGTGCTCAACTCAATATCCTGATGTTAAGGGTATATGGTCGATACAACATCGGGATGACCAATATCAACAACATTGATCAGCGGGATAAATGGACCAGCCAGCAGATACAGGTAGGGTTGGGACTGAAGTTGTAAGCGGGTTGACAATCAGATTGTCCACTGCATTCGGCGGCGGATTTTCCGAATGCCTGCAGCAAACCGCCTGTTAACTTTCTCTTGCTCTTGTAAGAAAGCATTGTCATTCGGATCACCCAATACTTTCAACATCTCAGCTTCATTCTCATACAACATTTGGCGGAATGTATTTTCATAGTCCTTCATGCGGCTCGAGCGTATGCCACCCGTTATAGATCGTTGAATCCCCTGAGCAAGTTCAAGCCACTCATTTAAAATTTCTCCATTTATTTTTTTCAGGTTCACTCCTGTTATTTTTTGTAAAATCCCCAACGCATGTTGCTGTTTCTCTTTGGGGTAACTTGCTCCCAGTTGCTGATAAAAGGCGTGAACACCTTCCCAGGAATTGATTCTATTGCTGCGAATTTTGCGCAATAATTCCTGCAGTGATTTATCCGACATGAGCTGCCCCCCGATGTTGTGCCATTTCAGGTTACCGGGAAGCGCAGGTATGTTTAATTGCAGTTGGCGAATGGTACTGCATTCTTTTTCCTCTATTAATTCTATCAGTGCCCTGAGTCCGTAAAATAAAAGCATCTGACGATAACTTTTGTAAGCCGGTACCACTTTCAATAACTCGGTTTTTCTTTTGCTGTTTTCAAACCCCAGTACATGAATGGGGAGAGATGATATTTTTTTGTTCCCAGCAAGAAGTGCTTGTTTGCCAAAACCCGCCACCGTTTTGCCTGTTGGTAATTTCTCTCCATGTGCAAGCAGGGCTTCCCCAACAGCACTCTCTATGATGTTGAGAGCTGCAAGCATTTCATCGGCAGTATCAGGAGCTAGGTAATCGTATTCCAGGTGTTGAATCTTTTCTTTCCTCTTGTCTCTGTCGCCATACTTTGAGGCATTTCTTGCCAGGGCATATAGATTGTACATGAACCAATAAGCAGGCATAACTGTAATGCGGTCGTTCGCTACATCATGATGAACCAATGAAAAGGGTAGGGGAATATCCAGCTCTGCAGGATAGTCGCCCTTGGTAATGATACAAAAGCTGGCAAAGCGGGAATTGTGTTTCAGACTTACGCAGAGTCCGGGCCAGAATCCTCTGCCCATCACAATTTCCCCATCAGCTCCACGTGAGTTGTGATTAGACCCAATGGTAGCTCCTGCTGCCATATTGCTTTGTCCCATCACCAATGCTGCACAGAGAAATGAGTTGTTATGGTGTTGCTCATGAGCAGGAAAGATGAGTGAATTCAATACTTCGCAGCAGGAAATGGTAGCATTGTTGCCAAGATAAGAGTTGATGAGTCGTGCACCATATTTCAGCTGAGAATGTGATGCCATGATAAAACGAACAGCTTTTACTCCATAAAAAAGCCGGCAACCAAAACCTATGATACCATTTACCAACTCACAACCTTCCCCGATCTGGGTCAATCCTTCAGCACCAGAATTGATGGTAAGATTTTTGAGTTTATTGGCACCCTTGATATAGGCATCCGAACCAATCCAAACATCTTTGATGATGCTACAATTTTTTATGATGGTGCGGTCACCGATTTTTCCATAATAGCCGCGCTTATCATTGAAACGTTCTTCAGTGAATCGTTGGAAAGCTTTTTGAATCTGCTCATCATCGCGGTGTCTGCTCCAGAGATAAGCATCGCCCGGCAACATGCCATTGAATGGCATCACTTTTCTGCCTGTATTTTCATTGCATATTTCCATCCAGATGCGCACTGATTCATCTTCTCCCTGTTTGATGATGCCATTTCCAAATTTGGCATGGTTGGTGGTAACGAGTTCATGAATATTGATTAACATGCTTTCGGAACCTACAATATAATGCGAAATGTAATTGACATGACTGATCACTACATTATCGCCAAAGTCACAACTGATGATGGTAGAATGATAAAGTCCTACCGGCATTTTCAAATCACTGAAACCAAGACAAAGCGGTTCTAGTTTTCCTATCCGCACGAGTCCGAAAAAGGCGCAATTTTTTACCAGGTCAGGATTGAATGCATCTGATACCAAAATGTTATTCCAGTTGTCACTGGTATTGCCATTGTTCACCAACCGTTCAATTTCATAAGCAGTAAGACCTCGGTAAGCAATACCACTTCTATTTTGTACATCCCTCAGATAATATTCGTCTTTTCCTTTGGGTAGGAAATTTGCAGGTACAAACTCATACCCCAGGGCTTGATGGGGAGTTCTGTAAATGATGTTCTTTGACATAATTTAATTGTGTATTTGCTTGCTTTGGCTGTATGATTGTAAATGTCTGTTCATTATTCCACGGTTACACTTTTTGCCAGGTTACGCGGTTTGTCAACATCCAAGCCCTTGGCTACACCGGTATAATAACTCAATAGTTGCAGGGGGATTACATTCAGCAGCGGGGCAATTGCTTCGTGCATTTCGGGCACTTCAATCACATCATCTGCTAGTCCCGGTATAATGCTATCTCCCTTGCTGACAATTGCAATGACCTTCCCTTTTCGGGCCTTGATCTCCTGAATATTAGAGACAATTTTTTCATAACAGGCATCCCGTGTAGCGACAAAAAGTACCGGTAGTTGATCATCTACCAAGGCAATGGGACCGTGTTTCATTTCTGCAGCAGGATAACCTTCCGCATGTATGTAAGAGATTTCTTTCAACTTGAGAGCGCCTTCCAGGGCTATGGGGAAGTTGTAGCCCCGACCCAGGAAGAGAAAGTCCCTGGCATCCTTGTATTTCTCCGCCAGTAGTTTAATCTGATTCGTATCTGTTAGAATTTCTTTGATTTTCTCAGGTACTTGTTCCAGTTCTAGCAAAAGCGATTGATAATCCTGTATAGCTAGTGTTCCTCTGGCATGACCCAGTTTCAATGCCATCATCATTAATACCACTAGTTGGCCGGTAAATGCTTTGGTACTGGCAACCCCTATTTCCGGACCGGCATGTGTATAGGCTCCTGCATCGCTAAGGCGCGCAATGCTGCTGCCCACCGCATTGACTACGCCAAAAATAAATGCCCCCTTCGATTTGGCGCTTTCCAGGGCAACCAGTGTATCAGCAGTTTCACCACTTTGAGAAATGGCGATGATGATGTCTCCCGGATGTATCACAGGGTCGCGGTACCTGAATTCAGAAGCATACTCCACTTCTACAGTAATACGGGCAAAGGTTTCAATTAAATATTCAGCCACCAAACCAGCATGCCAGCTGGTGCCACAGGCAACAATCATAATGCGCGCCGCCTGCTGAAAGGCGGGCAGGTGTTTGTCAATACCACTCATGATGATCTGTCCCTCGGCAGCCAACAATCTTCCCCTCAAACAATCAAAAACTGTTTCAGGCTGCTCCATGATTTCTTTCATCATGAAATGTTCATATCCCCCTTTCTCTATCGCTGATAGCTCCATGTCAAGGCGGGTGATATAAGGAGTCTCTTTTTCATTGCCCAGATTTTTTAAGATCAATTCGTCTGGACGAACAATTGCAATCTGGTAATCATTTACATAGACTACCTCACGGGTATATTCAATGATCGGGGATGCATCACTGGCAAGAAAATGTTCTCCTTTACCGATACCAATCACCAATGGACTCCCCTTGCGGGCAGCAAGTATGGTGGACGGGTCATCAGAAGAAAGCAGTAAAATACAATAGGCACCGACTATGCGACGAAGGGCGATGCGCAGGGCCTCTTCCAGTGAACAATTGTTTTGATCCCGAATTTCTTCGATGAAGTTCAATAAAACTTCAGTGTCGGTATCACTTTTAAAACTATATCCTTTGGAAATCAATTCTTGTTTGATGGAGGCGTAATTCTCAATGATACCATTGTGTATCATGGTAAGACTTCCTTTTTGCGAAACATGTGGATGGGCGTTGCGATCGCTTGGTTCACCATGGGTGGCCCAGCGGGTATGACCAATGCCAAGATTCCCCTGTAAGGGTTTTCCAGGTAAACTTTCCTCGAGATCCGACACCCTTCCTTTTTTCTTATAAACCTGTAATACTCCCTCTTGCCAAAGTGCAATACCGGAACTGTCATATCCTCTGTATTCCAATCTTTTCAAGCCTTTCAATAAAATGGGGTATGCTTCGCGGTAACCGGTATATCCTACAATTCCACACATGATGAATGCCTTTTATTTTTTATTTTGTGCTGCAAGATAAAAACAAACTGCTCCCTTTTTTCATTTCAGTTTCATGCTTTTTTAACACCTTATATTTCTCACATGAATATCACTCCATTTTCTTTTTCTGCACACTACGTTTTAGAAAATGAAACACTCATGATGCGTCCCCTGGTGAAGGAAGATGTGCAGCATTTATCCGTTTTTTCAGTGTCGGAACCGGAATTATGGCAGTATAGTTTGCAATCTGCCGCAGGAATCGGCAATCTCGTGCAATATATAAATAGCGCAATTGAAGGAAAGGAGGCCGGACATAGTTATCCCTTCATCATTTTTTGTAAAAAAACGCATCGCTATGCAGGGTGTACCAGATTGTATGAAATTGATTCAGTGAATGCTACCTGTTATTTGGGATATAGCTGGATAGGAAAGGAATTTCAAGGTACCGGGGTGAACAGAAATAGTAAGTGGTTGATGTTGCAATTTGCATTTGATCAGTGCGGTTTTCATCGGGTTGCCTTTCGGGCAGATGCCAATAATACAAAGAGCATTCGCGCCATGGAGGCAATTGGATGTGTGCCTGAGGGACTGCTTCGCGAGCACATGGTACTGTCTGATGGCAGCCGAAGAAGCAGCAGGTTGTTTTCCCTGCTTCGTTCAGATTGGGAAAAAGAGATCCGAGAAAAATTGCATGCAATGCTCTGAGACAGGACAGATGCAAAGAGGAAGAAAAGATTCTTTTTTGGAAAACTAGTTTCAGATCATGATTCCATGGAGGAAGAGCCAAGCCATACTGAAATAAATGATCAGACCGGTAACATCTACCAGCGTGGCAACAAATGGAGCAGAGGATACCGCGGGGTCAGCCCCTAATTTTTTCAGGAACAATGGCAGCATAGACCCCGTCAGGGTTCCCCAAAGTACAACACCCACGAGGGAGAAACTTACGGTAAAGCCAATCAGAAACCAATGTTCTCCATAGACATCTTCAATTACCCCTTGCTGCATCAATTGATGCCAGACGGCGATGCGGATGAAACCAATCAAACCTAATATACCCCCGAGTGTTAATCCGCTGAGTATTTCCCTGCGCATCACCCGCCACCAATCTTCGATGCTGACTTCTCCCACAGCCATGGCCTGTATGATGAGTGTGGATGCCTGAGACCCGCTATTACCGCCACTGGATATGATAAGGGGAACAAAAATCGAAAGGATGAGTGCTTTGGAAAGTTCATCGGAGAAGAAAGCCATAGCACTGGCGGTGAGTAATTCTCCAAAAAAGAGAAGTATCAGCCAGCCGGCTCTTTTTTTAATCAGTTTAAAGAATGGGATATCCAGATAGGGCTCATTCAGCGCTTCTGTTCCCCCCATTTTTTGCATGTCTTCAGAGAACTCTTCATTGGCTACCCAGAGCATGTCATCGATGGTAACAATGCCCAACAGGATATTGTTATCATCCACGACGGGCAATGCCACGCGGTTGTTCATTTTAAAGATTTGCCCGGCATATTCCTGGTCATCTTGTACGCGAAGGGAAATGACTCTGCCGTCGGTGATTTCCTCCATGGTTTTATCGGGGGAAGCCAGAATAATATCGCGGATACGGATATCATCTACCAGTCTGCCCTGCTCATTGATGATATAGATCACATCAATGGTCTCGCTGTTCTTAGCATGTTTGCGGATGATCTCAAAGGCTTCCTGTACAGTGTTGTGCTGGTAAACATAGACATAGTCGGGTGTCATCAACCGACCTACACTATCTTCCGGATAGCCCAGTAGGGAGAGGGTAACTTTTCTTTCTTCGGGATCAAGTAATTTAATCAGGTCTCGAATGGCTGCCTTGGGGAGTTCTTCCAGGAAGTCGGTGCGGTCATCAGCCGGCAATTCGTTCAGCAGTTCAGCTGTTTTGGCTGAGGGCAGTTTTTTGACGATGTCTTTTTGTTGGGTGATGTCGAGGATCTTGAATACGCCCACGGCGCGGTGCACGGCCATATGCGCAATGATGCGGGCAGCGTATTCCGGGTATTCATCGATCAGGGCAGCGACATCGCTGATGTTCTGGTCGTTCAGGAAAGAACGTATTTCCAGGGTATCTTCTGCGCTGATCAGGGTTTCAAACCGGTCGAATAGAGTGGGTTGTTCCAATTCCTCCGTCATGGGCGCAAGTTAATTAGTATTTTTCAGTATTGGTGGCTGGAGACGACGCTGCCACAAAAGCTATTTTTGAGGATATGCTGCACAACGGACTATACATCGATGTTTCCCAAGACCGGGGGCGGGGAGTATTTACCCGACAGCTGTTGGTTCAAGGGGAAGTGATTGAAGTATCACCGGTATTGGTATTGAGTCAGGAAGAAATGCGGGAGGTCGAGAAGACGCGATTACACGATTATATTTTTGAGTGGGGGGAGGAAAGGGAGAATTGTTGTGTTGCCTGGG
The DNA here is from genome assembly GCA_046079965.1 of Sediminibacterium sp. Taxonomy (GTDB): domain Bacteria; phylum Bacteroidota; class Bacteroidia; order Chitinophagales; family Chitinophagaceae; genus Sediminibacterium. The sequence continues at coordinate 17,928 of JBJTTC010000023.1, forward strand.
GATATCTGTCGATGTACAACCATGCAGAGCCGCCCAATTGCACCTATGAAATGGATTTTGAGGAGGAAACGATTACCATTCGAACGCTGCGGGTGATTGAGGAAGGGGAGGAGTTGTTCATCAGCTACTTACCCGAGGAAGGAAATAAGCCGCCGATTTGGTTTGAGGTGAAATGAAAGGTGTTGTTGTGTAGGGAAATTGGTTAGCTTTTTTATGTACAGATAATTCTACTTATATTTAGTTATGATGATGGGTAGGGTAAAAATTGTCAAATCATGATCTGTTAGGAGTGGCATGGATCAACTTTTGCCACCTTTTTTACTTCCTGAAGTACAACTCTTTTGAGCCGATGAAGTAAATAAATGAACTCATTTATTCAAATCAAAGATCAAACCAAGATCAAAAAATAAACCTGAAAAATTGTAGGGCAGTTTTTTTATGTTTTCATTCGTAATTTTTGTGTCATTTATTGTTAGATTCACATCTGGGTCGTTATAACTCTTGCTGTTCCATTTTACCGATCCGTCTTTGAGTGTTCCGGCAAAATTCATTTTACTCTCACGCCCAAAGGAAAATTGGAAGCCGCTATTGGCAGAAAGGACGATGTTATTGGAAGCTCTGTAATGAAAACCTATCTTCGGACTCAATGCCCAACATTTATCTATAATGTGAAAGCCAATATCATTGTCATGGATCTCATTTCCATTGACAACCAGAAAATTCTTGTTTTTTGCACCACCGGAGGTTATGCCAAAGCCTCCGATGATTCTGGAGGCAGTTGTACCAAATGAAAAACTTAGATCCCTAGATAGTGAGGTAAAATAATCGAGACCAAAATCAAACTGAACACCATATACATTTCCATTTTTATTCTTATTGGATAAAAAGGAGTTGAGATAGGGTTGTAATGTAAATGAAGTTCTGATTTTGTCAGTTACAAAGTATCCTACTCCTAGTGAGATTGTGTTTGCAAAATTGTTTTGATTTAATCTATAATTTGCAGTTATGGTATCGGCTGAGTAATTAGCTGTCGGACTACCATCAATGTATCTGAAATTTACCTGCGAATTCGCCTTTTTGACAGGCCTCCAATTGAAAGCAACGGTTATTTGAAACTGTCCCTTTTGAAACATGTTTTGATTTTGTCCAAATAGCAAATGAGGATTAAAAGTCTGAACTACAATTATGGAGAATATAAGATAGTTAGTCCTAAATTGATTTATTTTATGGGAAATATATTTATGATGAATGTTTGATTCGGTAGGGTTAGTATAGTTAATCATTTGAGTTTATTTTGATTACAGAATCAAAATCAGGAGCAGAAAGTTCAATGTTATTTTATAAAATAACGCTTAAATAATTCTTCAGTCAATGTGAAACCAGCTTAAGAATTTAGCTAAAATAGGTAGGGGTCTTTATTTATCGTTTATTTCTATCCATTCTTTAACCTTTGCAATCATATCGATTACCTCTTGTTCTTGATCATTCAGGTTGATTGCAGTAACAATATAGGTATCAATGGATTTCAAATAAAACACGTTCGTAGCAATACCAAATAATGTACCCGGGTGTCCTATAAAACTGGCAACGTCCGACTGAATTAAACCTAAGCCATATGTTTCGCTGGGTAAGCCGGTATAAGTTGATTGAACTCCGTTGTTTTGCATTATTTGAATGCTTTGGTTAGAAACAATTTTACCTTGCATCATTGCTTGCATAAAAGTTTGTAAGTCAGCCAGTGAACTGACTAAATCTCCTGTACCAATTCCCCAATTACAATTAAAAGTAGCAAAGTTATTTTGTTCTGTTACCGGCGGTGTAGTTGTAAAGTAAGGAGTTAAAAATGGTTTTATCATGAATTCATCATTAGGAAAGTAAGAATTATTCATTTTAAGAGGATCTAAAATGCGCTCTTTTACAAACAATCTATATGGTTTGCCCGATACTTTTTCTATTATCAAGCTTAATAAGCTATATCCCGTATTGCTGTAATACCATTTGCCGATGGTTCCGACCGGTGATTTTTGAATACCGATATCTATAACCTGCTCGCGAGTTGGCGCTGAGTTTAGATTAGGGAATAGATTCAAAAATTCAATTGTGCCCGTGTACTCACCTAAAGAAGAAGTATGATTAAGTAAATTCCTTACTTTAATGGTATTGGCATTTGGAACACGACTGCTTATTTTTGCCATTATACCAGACGTTAAATGTAAACTGATATTATCATCAAGGCTGATTTTATTTTCCTCTACCAATAACATTATTGATACGGCTGTGAACATTTTGGTTACACTTGCCACTCTCCATCTATGTGCGATGCTGGCAGCTTCATTGGCTCCAATGTTTGCTTTTCCAATGGCGCCGGACCATTGCCAGTTTTTAGATGGTCGAGCCACTGCTAGCATAATGGCTGGTGCCGGTGACTTGGATTTTGTTTCACTCAATATCTTTTGGAATTCCTGTTCACGCAATTGATCAGATCCCACGGGGGTATCATTTTTTTTGCATGCAGTGAATGAAACCATTAGGCAAAGAGAAATAAATGGCAAAATCTTTTTCATGAGTAATAATTATTATTCTTTATTAATTTATATGCAAAATTATCTCCTGTAATTAGCAGGAATTGTAAAATCCCGACACATGCTTCGATCAATTGTTAAAAATTAATTTTTACACTTAACATATTGTATAAGGCTGCAAATTTTAGATCTGTTGAATAGTAGGGATTTGTAATGACAGGTAATGAAAATTTGTCACATAGTATTTTTTAAGGGTTTATTTATATTATAAACCTTTCAATTTGTATCCAGGATAAGCAAAATATTTTCCCGAATCATATAGATGGAAATCTTATCTTTTTTTCTATTAATTTCTGCTATTTTTCTCCCTCTGACTTGCCCCCCTCTGTAGTTATTTGTTTCTTATTTTTCAATCATTTTTCCCAGGGGTGGGTATTCCTATGATTGCAGGGATTACTGATACTGGTAATGTGATGAATTACAATGCGAACGCTGCGCAGTTTATTCTAAGCTGGCAATTGAAAAGTGGGGAAGCAAGCTTTTACATTAGATGTAAATAAATACTGCGGCGTTTAGTAAATTCAATTTTTAAGATTCAAAATGATAAAAATCTGAATCAGGTTGGTGCTTTTGAAAAAATGAAGGTTTTAGTTGCGAAAACCTATAAAAATCTTTGATAAAATGTGATTGATCGGAAAAATTAAGTTCATAGCTGAGACTGGTAAGGCTATCTTTTGGTTTGTTTT
>JBJTTC010000024.1:0-8572 GCA_046079965.1 Sediminibacterium sp.
ACTCATTTTAACTCTATTTATTTTCAGGTGACATACAAAATTTTGCTAACTCCATTAATTCAATGAAAAAGTTACATGATTGGATCATGGTTACTTCCCGTTGCCTGAATTTTGCGTTGCTTTTTTATAGCAGGCATTGAACAACCATCGAAAACTTCCATAGGTTTGTGCCCTGAAATTAATTTCCGGTCCAAATACCAACAATCTACCCTTACCTACCTGAGCCTCAAAAGCAGTTATGCCATCCTTAAGATAGGTTTGACCCCATGCCCATCCGCTTCGAAGAGGGGTAGCGCTACCGAACCATGCCAATGGCTTGATTTGTGCTGTTATTTGAGCAGCGGGTTGAAGCCTGAATACAGGGCTCTCATCAAAATAAACATCTGTTTTATCCGGCATTCCCCAGCCTGCTGGAGTCTGGTTATTGGTTGAAACCCTAAGAACACTCCCGGGTATGTAATACTTTTCATTGGGTAATTTTTTTTCTTGTCCGTTCACCATTTCAACCAAAGCATCCGATACGGGCAATTGAAAATGATATGCCAGTTGGGAGGAAGAGCCGATACATACTATAGTACCACCTGTATTGGCAAATTCTTTTAAGGCCGGAATAGAAGTATTCGGAGAAATTCTTCCCAACCTTGGATGGAATTCTGCGGGAATGGTTTCTTTGTTGATTTCTCTTGCCCTCATGGAAGCCCCTGCTGCGGGGTTATAAGGTGGGATGGCACCACCTACAAAAATTATAACATCAAATTTTTCCCGCAATGGAGTTGAATCTATGTCTCGTGGATAAATTACCTCATAAGGAAATTTGAATTGCTCCATTAGAAAACGTGTCCAGCCCGAGGGCATGGATCCACCATACTGATCCCAAATAGCAATTCTTGCAGGTTGAATTTGAATCATACCGGATGGTTTTTGCTGAACAGGGGTTGGTATAGCCCCGGAACCGGAAACCAGCTGGTGTATTTTTGCTTTGTTTTTTGCGGTGATTGGCACAAAAAATGATCCTGCGGAATTGCCTCCCAAGGTATCTGATATTCTGCTTACCTCTATTCCTTCATGCAATAAAGCATTTGCTGCAGCAAACGAATAGTTGGCACCTGCATTGAAAATCCAGCCTTTCTCATTTCCTGCCTGAGCAATACCCGGTAAAAGAAGGGGTTCCCCATAGGGGAGTCTTTTCATCGGCACAGATACCTCATCCAGCATCCTGTCGAATTGTATCCCCATAGTATAGGCAAGTGTCCATCCGGCAGCGTCATAGGGTGCAACCGGGGGGCCGCCGGGGTAGGCAAAATCATTGGGATGGTCCTGTGGCTCAAAAAGATCCAGAACATGAGGTCTGAAAGCCTGGTCAGTTTTAACAACCCATGTACCTGCAGGATAGTTTTTTTCACCAATAGTAGCAGCTTCAGTGGTTTGATGAACCATAATACCTGTACCGATGAGTGCATTTAGGAATCGTATGGTGGTTGCCTCATCCTGATTGGGGGGCATAAAAAATGCACGCGGATCTCGGTTTTCTTTTTTCTTCATCACCGTGTCAAACCATTTAATCGATAATACAGGAACCTCTGTTCTGGCGCCAACAATGGTAGAATCAGCTCCCCTCCTATTCCCCGTATTGGCTTTTAAAGATTCCTGGTACAAGTTTTTTATAGCGGCAGATTTATTGGGCGATAGTCCCCAATGATCCCTGCTTCCTTTTTCAATTGAATTTTTTCCCATTCGATAGATATTGAACAATAGTTCATCCCGGTAACGCGTGGCATAATTCAAAACTGCATAATTCAAGGAAACTGAATAATCGATGGATTTTCTAAATCTCCAGGGGCCCGGTAATATCGGGTTGGGAGTTGAACTATTTGGAATCAGGCGTTCCGGAACCAGGGGCACATTGGAAGGGTTAGGACTTCCTATTATTTCTGTCAGCAAACCTATCATGTTGTGAAAATAAGTTGTGGTTCGAAGCCCACCATTGTACCAGGTAGAATAGACAGAACCATTTTTATTGGTATAACCGGGCTTGCTTTCAACATTTAATCGGTTGATCATGGCTGCACCAACGGCCTCCAGACTGGTAATAACGATGGGATCAAAAGCATAATTGAACGGATCTCTGAATGGTGGGCCTGCAACAACTGAGCCGGGAGGGCCAGATTGGTGATGGTTGTACATGATCTGCGGTAACCATTCAATGTAAAGTTGCCGACACATGTTTTGGGTTTCCTTCAGATTCAGCATGTAAAAATCACGGTTGTTATCGTGACCTGCATATTTTTCATATAAACGAGGCAGGTTGTCAATATTTCGTTTTTCTTTCAAGGGATTGCGCATGTACCATTCAGAAACCAACTCTTGTCCATCCGGGTTTGCGTGTGTCATCAGAATTATAACATTATCAAGAATGACTTTAGTTTCATTGTCCTGTCTGCTTGCCAACTGATAAGCAGTTTCAATCAATTGATGTGCCCCAACCACTTCATTGGCATGTAATCCACCATCAATCCATACTACAGCCTTTCCGCTTGCTGCCATAGCCCTTGCCTCTGCTTCAGTAAGATTTTCTGCTAAGGCCAGCTTTCTTGAAATGGCTTTGTATTCATCTAATTTATTCAGATTTTCAGGTGAGGAAACTATCAACATGGGCTGATCCCTACCCTCTTCAGTTTTTCCGATTGATATAAGTTTAACGCGGAGAGAGGTCGCCGCCAACTTTTTAAAATAGGTCTCGGTCTGCGTAAAAGTTGCGAGCATGTAATCATCCCCAATGGAGAATCCAAAATGTTGTGTGGGTGTTGGAATTTGTTGGGCAGTAGAAGCATAAAACACTCCCAACAAAATGATTAAAAAATAGATTTTTCTCATGACTTAAATTGATGTTGAATTAATTTTACTTGTAAGAATTTTTATTCTTTAATTGCTTTTTCAATTGAATTTGCTCCTTTTGACCGGTTCGGATAAAGTCCTTTAATCTCTCTTGGAGACTGGTATAGGGTGACTGTTTCATATAAATAACATCATGGAATTTCCATTCATTGTTTTCATACATGAGCACCATGGTATCTGTCCAGTTTTCATGATAATATTCATTCTTGAAATAAAAAGGAAGTTTGGCTTTTGTAACATAGAAATATCCCAAGTTACCGGAATTGATTTTGGTAAAGCCTTCGTAAAGACTGGTAAAAATTTCGCCTTCAATAAGCAAGGGTTTATCGGAAGGAGATTCGGACTGAAGAATGCTTGCCCTGCTTAATTTTTCAGTTTCCTTGCTTTGAGAAATAAGTTGAATGAGTTCAGTTGAAAAAATTTGAGTATTGAGGGAATCATTTCGAAATGGGTTTGAACGTCTATAAACAGATTCAACTACCTCCCAACTTTTGTTACATTCAGAATAATCATAGGCTCGTTTTGCGGCACCAGATGGATTACCATTTTTTATAAAAGAGTCGATGATATATATTTCCTTGCAGGGGTTGAGGTTATGACTGTAAGAAACAGATGCACTGCTATCAGTTGCATCTTTGTTTGGCTTTTTATCAATATTCGAGGCACAACCCGAAAAGGAAAGAGACAGAATGAAAAGAAAAATTCCAGAGATTAATGAAAGATTCATCTGCTAATTTTTAAATGACAAAAATCCAGCGTGATGCAATAATGATAGATGTAAGCAACTTTTTCCAATTTTAAAATTCAAAGTGAATTTGTTTGATAAAGATACCAATTGAAAGCCGAACCTGTATGCCCTCATTTCAATGTGAATAAGTTTAAAAAATGGTGTTTGGGGGTAATGAAAAGTTATTGATTGAAATATTTTGGATGAGGAACATTTGATTGAATGATTACCTTTATACAATAGCAGAAATTTAAATTTTTCCAATCTCTCATACGTTCCAATATGGAATTGCCCATCCCAGATCATATTCGGGGTTTAACAATTGAAGAGGTTAATACTGCCAGGCAGCAATTCGGAAGCAATGAATTTGAATTCAGACAGACCAGTGAGTGGTGGCGATTAACCAAACAATTGTTGGGTGAGCCCATGGTAGTGTTGTTGCTGGCAGCTTCAACCCTATATTTTATCAGTGGTAAAACAGCAGACGCTATCTACCTGACGGTTGCTATTTTATTAGTCGCAGGAATTTCTTTATATCAACATAGAAGAAGCAGGCTTGCGCTAGAGAAATTAAAAAAATATACTCAACCCTTGGCTAAAGTAATTCGAGAAGGAAAGTTAACAGATGTGCTATTGGCCGATCTCGTGGTAGGAGATTATTTATTGGTTGGAGAAGGAGACCAGGTGGCAGCTGATGGAAAGATTTTTCTTTCATCTGACCTCGAAGTAAATGAATCAATTTTAACGGGGGAATCAATGACTGTTGCTAAGGATAAAAATCAGGAGGATCCATTTATCTATCAGGGCACTCATGTTGCAACAGGGATGGCAATTGCTGTCGTTACTGCTACCGGTATGCACACCCGACTGGGAAAGATTGGAAAAAGCTTAACCAACGTGAAGGAGCAAACTACACCTCTTGAGCAACAAATAGGAAATTTTGTAAGGAAGATGGTACTGGCAGGAGTATTGGTTTTTTTGGTAGTCTGGATCATCAACTACACGAAAAGCCACAACGTTGTTCAAAGCTTATTACAGGCTCTGACATTAGCCATGAGCATATTGCCGGAAGAAATTCCTGTGGCATTTACAACATTCATGGCGCTGGGTGCCTGGCGCCTTATGCAGGGGGGCATTATTGTGAAACAAATGAAAACAGTTGAAACTCTTGGTAGTGCCGACATCATTTGCACCGACAAAACAGGCACCATCACCCAAAATGAAATGACATTGGCGGCCATTTTTCACTGGCTGGAAGCTGATTGGAAAAATTGGGAGGCAAACCGAGCAAGCGATGAAATGAAAGAATTGGTGAGAGCGGGAATGTGGGCGAGTGAGCCAATCCCTTATGATCCCATGGAAATAGCATTGCACCAGGCATACGGGTCAATATGTCCTGCAGATGAAAGAAAAACCCATCAGTTGATAAAAGAATACCCACTTCAAGGGAAGCCTCCCATGATGACACATGTTTTCATGGATGGAACCGGAAAAAGAATAATTGCTGCAAAAGGAGCTCCGGAAACTATTCTAAAGGCTTGCCACTTAGAGGAAGATAAACTCAGGTTGGTAGAGAAGGCTATTCATACAAAGGCAGAAAAAGGATATCGCAGTCTTGGAGTAGCTACTGCCCATTTCGAAGGCACATCTTTACCTGCCGATCAGCATTCACTAGATTTTCACTTCATGGGTCTGCTTGCTTTTTATGACCCACCCAAAGAAAAAATGAAGGAAGTTCTTCAACAATTTCAACAGGCAGGAATAGAAATTAAAATACTGACTGGTGACAATCCTGTTACAACCAGACAAATTGCCGGCCAGGTGGGACTTGACCACTTACAAATGCCAGTGAGTGGGGATGAAATCATGCGGCTGGAAGGCAGGGAACTGGAGGAAATTGTACTACAACATCAGCTGTTTGCCCGCATGTTTCCGGAAGCGAAGCTCAGGGTTATACATGCATTACAAGGGTTGGGAAAAGTGGTTGCCATGACCGGAGATGGTGTCAATGATGGTCCCGCATTAAAAGCTGCACACATTGGTGTTGCAATGGGGAAAAGAGGATCTGAAGTAGCCAAGCAGGCTGCTTCGATGATCTTACCGGATGATGACCTAAGGCACATGCTTACCGCCATTGCGATGGGTAGAAAGATTTACAGTAACTTGAAAAAAGCCATCCGATATATCTTGTCCATCCATCTTCCGATAATTCTTGTCGTGTTCATACCATTGGCTTTGGGCTGGATTTATCCCAATGTATTTTCACCACTCCACATCATTTTTTTTGAGCTGATCATGGGACCTACCTGCTCTATTATTTATGAGAATGAACCAGCAGAAGAACATATCCTTCGGCGGCCCTCCAGGAAATCAAGCATCAGTATTTTTAATTGGTCAGAACTATGGATAAGTATATTGCAGGGACTGGTAATAGCCGCGGGATGTCTGTTGATGTATCGCTGGGGTGTAAAGCATGACCTGAATGAGAAACAAGTGCGAACACTTGTTTTTACTACATTAATTGCAGCCAACATATTTCTCACTTTTGAGAACAGATCCTTCCATTCCTCTCTCTTACAAACCTTCCGCTATCGCAATCGTCTGATGATTCTGATCATTGGAATAACAATACTTTTAGCGGTTATCATTTTATTTTTTCCACCAATCAGAGATTTTTTTGAATTGGCCCCAATCAAAAATATACAACTGATGGTTTGTATTTTGGTTGCACTTGCCAGCGTCATTTGGATGGAGGCTTTGAAATGGTTGTAGAGAAGAATTCTGAGATTATTATGATAATCTGTGCTGCAAAAAATCAGAGTTCCGGCATAAAACAATAATTCAATGCCTCCTGATCCAGGTAGGGAATCCATTTATCTTGCAATAAGACAAAGGGAGCATATTGCAGTTGTTGCATCAACTCAAAAGTTCGTTCTTTGTTCTTGTTGTTCCATATTTCGCAATAAATAACGGGGCGGCAGGCTGAAATCACCTCTCTCGCCCCTTGAATTACCTGCCATTCAAAATTTTCAACATCGATTTTGATCCCAACGCAAGAAACGGGCAACTTCATTTCAGGTACATCCATCAGTCTCCATGATGGTACGGAGAAACATGCATCTTTGTTCTCAGCATCATCAGCTACATGTGATAATCCATGCATTTTTACACCTTGTTGAACAGGTTGAATCATTTTTAGCTGTCCCGAATTATCTGACAAAGCTGCTCTATAAATAAGGATATTCCCCTTTGAAAAGAGTCGAACCATTTTGCACAAACAGCGATGATTGGCTAATACCGGCTCAAATGCAATGATGGTACAATCAGGTTTTTTCATTGCCATGATTAAACTGGTAATTCCCAAATTGGCACCCGCATCAATAATAAATCCCTTTCCCTGGATTTTTTGTAAGAAACCATCCAACTCATGATCGGGTTTAAGGTGTCTGAGCAAAACCCATTGAAAAATTGCCGTAAGAAACAGATAATGGTCATCTCCCAGCAACTGCTGGAAAAAATATTGTATGTCTCTTTTCCATTTCATGGGAGTGATAGAAATCTGTTTTTTTGATGAATGGTAAAAATCAATGATTAAAGTTAACGCAAATGAAGAAAGCAGAACTAAATTGCAGGGTATTTCGCCATGCAACAATCTGTTGTAATTTTTGTTATAAATGCAGATTACTTTAAATACATCTCTAAGTGATGACAAGCTTTGGCTTCTTTCCTGACCGATTCATGAAAATTATCTCCCTGTTTCTTGGTCTGTTGTTCATTTCAATTTCGCTCATTGCGCAAAATCCACTTTCAATCAATGGTACCATCAAAGATGCTTCCACAGGGGAGGTTTTGATTGGGGCATCGACGTATTTGCTGGAAAACCCACAAAAAATCACTTTGAGCAATGGGTATGGGTTTTTTTCAATCACAGCTAAAGCCGGAAATTATAAACTGGTAGTAAATTCTACAGGTTATCAAACAGATACCCTTTCAATAGCATTGTCAGCTAATTTAACATTGGTAATAAAACTAAGGCCGGCAGGAAAGGAATTAGCAGAGGTAGTTGTTAGTACCAGCCGAAAAAATGATCAGGTAACCAAGCCTTTGATGGGAGTACAGCGGCTGACCATGAAAGAGATGAATAGTGTACCGGTAATTTTTGGAGAAAGAGATGTGCTGAAAACCATTCAACTTTTACCGGGTGTAAAATCTGCCGGTGAAGGAAACAGTGGTTTCTTTGTTCGTGGAGGGGCTGCAGATCAAAATCTGATTTTGTTGGATGAGGCAACAGTTTACAATGCCTCACATCTGCTTGGATTTTTTTCCGCTTTTAATTCTGATGCCATTAAAGATGTAACCTTATACAAGGGTGCTATGCCAGCAGAATATGGGGGAAGACTGGCTTCGGTGGTAGATGTAAAAATGCTGGATGGCAACAATCAAGAATTTCATGCTAGTGGAGGAATTGGTTTGATCTCTTCACGCCTCAATTTGGAAGGTCCATTGAAAAAGGACAAGGGTTCATTCATTGTAAGTGGGAGAAGAACTTATGCTGATGTTTTTTTAGGTTTATCTCGCGATAGCAGCATACGAGACAACAGTTTATATTTTTATGATTTTAATGCCAAAGCAAATTATACCCTGAATAAGAAAAACAGATTATTTCTTTCAGGCTATTTTGGCAGAGATAAACTTGGATTTGGAAGAACATTTGGTATCGATTACGGGAATAGTACGGCTACCCTACGTTGGAACCATATTTTCAACGGGAGATTATTCATGAACAATTCGTTTATCTACAGCAACTATAACTATAACATTGAAATTCGTTCCGGAGTTAACAACTTACTCATAAAATCAAAGATTGAAGATCTCTCCCTGAAATCCGACTTCCAGCATTTTTACATCTACCACCGAAGCCAGTCTTCCCCCATATTCTGCTGGCATAGC
>JBJTTC010000025.1:0-22402 GCA_046079965.1 Sediminibacterium sp.
TGCCAAATAAACTTCTTAAAAAAGAAATGAATCAGTGTTTTAATAATAATTTCAACTCTATTTAAATTTTTCTTGCTTTGAAACCAATAGTGATGTTGTATGCCAGGATTCACCATTTAATCCACGAACATTTATCATTCAATCTACCCGGACTTGGGTTTCTTTACAGACAGTTAAAAGAAGATTTCGTTTTTTCTTTTAAGGGAAAAAAAATGTATTTCAATCATAAAATAGCAGACAATTACGGTAGGCTATTGAATGAAAACTTCAATGAGCCTGAAACACATATATTTTTAGATAAGGTATTTGCATTGCCAGAAATCAAAAACATTCATTTTGTAGATATTGGCGCCAATATTGGTGAGTTTCTGATTGATTATTCAAATCATCCCAAAGTATCGAGGGTTTCAGCTTTTGAGCCACAACCAGAACAAATTAAAGTTCTTCAAAAAAATATCGATTTGAATGATTTCAAAAAAACAGTTGTTATACCGAAACCTGTAGCTGATAGAACAAAAGATATCCTTTTCAACTTCAATAGTAAAAACTCCACTGCTTCAGGAATAACTGAGGATAGCTTGAAAGGAACAATTGTACATTCAACATCAATTGATGAATACTTCAATGACAACATTGATCAGGAATTCGTATTTCTAATTGATACTGAAGGTGCAGAATTAAATATTATGAGAGGAGGCAGAAAATTAATTCAAAAATCAAATCCTCTGATAATTTTTGAATACAATCATGTAACAAGAGAACATTTCACTGTAGAAGAGGTTCAATCAGAATTAGGGAATAACTATGACATTTATAAGTTAAATAACAAGGGAGATTTAAATAGTATTCTAAAAAATACTTGGAATTTGGTAGCTATTCCGAATAGAAAAGAGTTTCAAACACTGCTGCCTAAAAAATAACCTGCCCCTTCAATCGAAATAAATCCTATATAATTTTATCGAAGGAGAAATGGCCTTAACACAAGTAATTTATTTGAGTGCACACCTCTACTTCAAAAACGGTGTAGCCCATTTCTTATCCGTATACACATTCTTCCCCGTCAGGGTTTTCATGAATGCGATGATGGCCTGTAATTCACCGGGCTGTAGATTCAGTTGTTGCACTGCCGTGCCATTGGGGCGAAGCCTGGGGTCTAAATTGGAATTGTTCTGAATGCCGCTGGCATAGTGATTGACCACCGCCTCCAGAGAACGAAACTTTCCATTGTGCATCATGGGTCCGTTGGCTAATCCGGAATTATCCACCAGATCACGCAATGAGGGGGCACGGGTATTGGTTAAATCCTGAGCTGATCCTGATAAAGGGGCAATGACACCATTGTTTCTTGAATTTGGCGCGATGTCAAATTCCGGTGCCTGGTGACAAGTATTGCACCCCAGACCTCCGGTAATACGTAAGCTATTGGCATCAAATTGAGGGGGATCTATAAAGAGAGATTTTCCCAGGTTTTCTTCAGCACTGAAATTGGGAAAATTTGTTCTATCGTTATTTACTTGTGTCCGACCGGCATCATATTTGGAATCGAATGATTGTATGCTGCGAATGAAATGAGCCAAGCTTTCCTGCATCCTGTTTTCCGTAATGTTCGCGTCTCCATATACTGCCGTAAACAATTCTTTGTAATATCCAATCCCCTGCAGTTTCGTAAGTAGGGTGGCCAAGTTACCCCTTCCAGTTTGACCACTAAAGCCCATCTCATTGTGTGCAACAATGGGTTGGGTAGTTTGTGCCTCCAGGGTAGCAGCTCTTTCGTCCCAAAAGAACCGGGGCTCAACTGAATATCGGGAATTGATAAGGCGCATGGTATGGCGATCGGTGGTGCCACCTAAAACTCCATTACTTGCCAAAGCAGTATCTGAAAAAGCGAAGTTCTGTTGGTGACAATTGCCACATGAAATGGTATTGGTAACACTCAGGTTTTTATCGTAAAAAAGGACCCTACCCAAGGTAGCTTTGGCATTATTGATGGGGTTGTTCGGACTATTGTCCTTGATGATATAAGTCGGGGGTTTTGTTCCGGCGTAATCAGTCCAATTATTCGGATTGATCTCGTTGCCGAATGCTGCTTGAATGGCAGGATAAGATTCGTTGGATTCAGTGCCATCTTTTTTACAGGCACCTAGATATAATGTGGCAGCCAGAAGAATCAGGTAACGGATTTGCATAATGGATGTTTTTAGGGTGTTGGTGCCCCATCTAGAGCCTCGTATCCATATTGATACCTAAATATCTCTAATTGTTACATGAATTACAAGGCTTTGGGTTGAAATTAACATTTGTCGACGCTTGCTGACACGTGGGTTATCACATGTTGGGTGCTGACGCTTCGGTCAGCACTTTGAGCCAGTTGATATTCTCCCGCCACATTGATTTATCAACTAAATTCGTACATGGAAAAATTTCGACTTGACCGAACTGCTTTTAAAGCACAAACTTTTGAAGAGGCAGCTCAACATTCGGAGTATTATAAAAAATTAACCTGGCAGGAACGCCTGCAGATAGCAGAATATCTTAACAGTGTGGCATACAATTATGAATTGAATAATCCACCCAAAATGGATAAAACCAAGTTTTCCGTTAAATCTATTTTCTCCTGATGGGAAATATATTCAACTCAGATTTTCGTGATTTTATAATGGCATTGAATAAAAATGCTGTAAAATATATTTTAGTTGGGGGATACTCGGTAATACTTCATGGATACTCCAGAACTACCGGCGATATGGATATATGGGTGGAAAGGAGTGATGAAAATTATTCAAAAATTGTAAAGGCATTTGAAGATTTTGGAATGCGGGTTTTTGATATGACAAAAGAAAATTTTTTAGAACATCCGATCTGGGATGTTTTTACATTTGGCATTCCACCCGTTTCAATAGATGTAATGATAAAAATAGATGGATTTAATTTTGAAGAAGTATTTGAAAGATCGGTTATATTAAACGATGGGGATTTAGTTATAAGGGTCATCCATAAAAATGATCTCATCGCCGCAAAATTAAAAGCCAACAGGTTCAAGGATATGGATGATGTTGAGAATTTAAAACGAGATGAATGATCCCCCAGCCCATCGATTTATCGATGGGTGTTCGTATGGCGATGGGAATTCGTAACACGATGGGTATTCTCAACCCCCCATTTTAATGGGGGGGAAGGCGATAGGGAGGGCGGGGAGGGGGAGGCGGGGGGTGCCAATGCAGAGAGGAAGGGATTCGAACCCTCGATACGGTTTCCCGTATACACACTTTCCAGGCGTGCTCCTTCAACCACTCGGACACCTCTCTGTTTCCAACAACCTTTTTCGGTCGGGGGTGCAAATTTACACCTTCCTGCCCTATTTTCCGAATATTTCAAGTGCCCGTTGAGAGGTGCGTTCTATCACTTCACTCAATTCCAATCCCTTCACTTCCGACAGGCGCTGTGCTACTAAGGGTAAAAATGCCGGCTCATTCTTCTTGCCCCGATGTGGCACCGGTGATAAATAAGGAGTATCCGTCTCCAATACCAATGCGTCCAAAGGAATGGCATCGGATTGCAACACCTCTGCCAATCCGCTTTTTTTATAGGTCAATACCCCACCTATGCCCAGACAAAATCCCATATCGACAATTCGTTCCCCCTGCTCAAGGGTTCCTCCAAAACAATGAAAGATGCCCCTGAGTCCGCGCTCGGCAAAGGGAGCAACTTCTTCAATGGTAGCTTCCATCGCCTCGCGGGTATGAATGACAACCGGATGTTTATATTTTAATGCCCACTCCATTTGCAGCCGGAAGGACTCTATTTGTTGTTGATCATAGCTGCGGTCCCAATAACGATCTAATCCGATTTCTCCCACAGCTGCAAACTGTCGCTTCCCCAACCAACTCTCTACCAACGCAAGCTCATCCTGATAATTTTCTTTTACATAGCAGGGATGCAGTCCCATCATTGCGATACAGTAGTCAGGATATTGCTCTTCTGTTTCCAATAGGGAATCCATTTCCGAGCTATCGATGGCAGGCATGTAGATGCGCTCAACGCCGGCTGCCTTTGCCCGCTCGATCATGGCAGCCCGTTCCGGCTCGAGTTCCTTTAAATAAATATGGGCATGCGTGTCAATCATCGTAAGGTGCTATTGGTTCATTAATTCTGCATCCGGTAGGGCACGAAAAATATATCCTTCTTTGCTGAAGTGTTCGAGTACTTTGGGCAAGGCAATTTCAAGCCGTTCCCAGGCACGGGTGCTATCATGAAATACCACCACAGAGCCCGGTCCGGCATGACGTATCACGTGTTGGGCACAGACTTCTCCTTTCAGATTTTGATCAAAATCTGCACTGAGCACATCCCACATCATCACTTGTAGTCCGGGAAATAATTGTTTCAGTTGATGGTATTGCCGTTGCCGGATCCTGCCGTAGGGTGGACGGAACCAACCGGTTGGCAGGTATTCTGCGGCAGCTGTTACATCTGCTATGTATTCCTCATCACTCACTTTCCATCCATTCATGTGTTGCATGGTATGGTTTCCGAGGCAATGTCCTGCCTCTCTGATTTGTTGAGTTAATTCTGGATATAAGCGCACGTTGTTGCCTACGCAAAAGAAGCTCGCCTTAGCGCCATATTTTTTCAATTGCTCCAAAACAAATGGCGTGGCAAAGGGATGTGGACCATCATCGAAAGTGAGGTAAATATTTTTTTCTTTCTCCGGCAGCTTCCAGTAAAATTCACTGTACCATTTCCTCACCAGCCATGGCATCTTAACTACATACATGCAGCAAAGATACAAGTATATGTACTGAGCTACTCTGTATTGGCTTCCATCCTTGTTGTGAAGATTGTATCTTTGCACCATGAGTAAAAAGGTGCGGGTACGTTTCGCCCCCTCTCCTACCGGAGGTCTTCATTTGGGGGGTGTGAGAACAGTATTGTTCAATTATTTATTCGCCCGTCAACAGGGCGGGGATTTCATTCTGCGCATAGAAGATACCGACCAGGGAAGGTTTGTGCCGGGTGCTGAAGAGTATATCCTCGATACGCTCGAATGGTGCGGACTTGTTCCCGATGAAAGTCCGAGACATGGCGGCCCCTTCGGTCCCTATCGACAGAGCGAACGCAAAGCATTGTACCGACCCTATGCCGAACAACTGATTCAGCAAGGACATGCCTACTATGCTTTCGATACCCCGGAAGAGTTGGAGCAAATGCGCGAAAAATTCAAGTCCGACACCAACCCATCACCGCAATACGACCGTACCACGCGGCTTTCCATGAAAAATTCACTGACGCTTTCAGCGGAAGAAGTGAATCAATTGCTGGCTGCAGGAACACCACATGTGATCCGTATTCTGATGCCTGAAAATGAATCGGTGCACTTAACAGATATGATCCGCGGTGAGATCAGCTTTGAAACAGCTACTGTAGATGACAAAGTGTTGATCAAAGCCGATGGCATGCCTACTTACCATCTGGCTGTCGTAGTGGATGACTGCCTCATGAAAATCAGTCATGCTTTCCGCGGAGAAGAATGGCTGCCCTCAGCCCCTGTGCATGTGTTGTTGTGGAAATACCTGGGCTGGGAAAAAGAGATGCCACTCTGGGCGCACTTGCCACTAATTTTGAAACCGGACGGTCATGGCAAATTGAGCAAACGAGATGGTGACAGATTGGGATTCCCGGTATTTGCGATGAACTGGACCGACCCCGGTACCGGCGAAACAACACGCGGGTACAAAGAGACCGGATTTTTACCGGAAGCTTTTGTGAACATGCTCGCTTTGCTGGGATGGAATGCCGGCAATGACCAGGAAATATTTTCGCTGGATGAATTGATACAGGCATTCTCACTAAGCCGGGTTCACAAGGGAGGGGCTCGTTTTGATTATGAAAAGGCCAAATGGTTCAACCATGAATGGATCAAAAGAACTCCGGTTGCAAACCTTCTCCCCCATGTAATTCAATTGTTGGAGGAAAAAGGAATCAGTACCGCTAAGATAACATCTCTTGAAACCATCATTGAGTTGGTAAAAGATCGCTGCACATTGCTACCCGATTTTATTACACAAACAGTTTTCTTCTTTGAGAATCCATCGGGAATTGATCTGGCTTCCCTCCAGCCCAAATGGAATGAACAAAAAAATATGTTCTTCATTGAATTGATGCGGAACTGGGAATTGAACAATGACTGGACAGTTGCCACCCTAACAACATCATTCCAGGAATTGGCAGCAGCGAATCATTTGAAGCCTGGTGAACTCATGTTGCCCCTCCGCATCATGCTGGTAGGAGGAAAATTTGGTCCGGGTGTTTTTGATATTGCGGCAATTATTGGAAAGGAAGCCACCCTGCAACGCATACAGCATGTGCTGGCACAACTTCCGCATCCGCATCCATAGCTCATAAGAAAAAAATCAACCGATTTTTTTCATCAGTTGCATGATGGGTTGCCAAGAATCTTGGTAAAGTGATGCCAGGTATTTGGTGTCTGCTTCTTCCAACTTTACCAGATGGGCTGTATTACCTGCAACCTGCTCGGGTGTACGAATGCCGGGTATAACAACAGATACTTCCGCAAAACCGAGGATAAAACTCAGGGCGAGTCCCGTTAGATTCGTTTGGTATTTTTCTGTCAGCGGCATGACTTTATCATGTAGAATTTCCTGCGTAGCAGCAATCAATTCCGGCACCAATCGCCTGCTGCGGTGATCATCAGCGGGGAATTGAGAGGCAGCACTCATCTTGCCTGTGAGCAACCCAAATTGTAACGGCATGCGGGCAATCACTCCAAAGCCGGCTTCCCCCGCTCTGAGAATAATGGGCAGGGCATGTTGGTTGATGATGTTAAAGACCAGTTGAAATCCGTCACCAAAGGTATGGTCGAACATGAAGTCAGCTTCCGGGAAGGGATCGAAAGTGATCAATGAAATACCCCAGTAACGGATCTTTCCTTGTTGCTGCAACAGTTGCATGGCTTCGATACATTCACCTTGCTGTAAATGCGACAACCGGGCCACATGCAGCTGATGAAAGTCAATCGTATCACGCTTCAATCGTTGCAAACTTTTTTCGCAGGCATCAATGATGTACTGCTTTGAATAATCGATTTCAATGCGCTCATTGTCGACAGATTTTTGTCCGACTTTGGATGCAATGAGTACCCGGTCGCTGTTGCCAAAAGTTCTGCCCAATAAAGTCTCGGCATGTCCCAAACCATAAAAATCTGCTGTATCAAAAAAATTGATGCCGGCATCTTTTGCGGTGAGCAATGCCTGCTGAGAAACCTTGTCATCCGTTTCTCCCCAACCGATGGCGATGGAGCCCACTGATGCTGCGCCACCAATGGCCCAGCAGCCAAAACCCACTTCACTCACCATCAAATCTGTATTACCGAATTTTCTATACTGCATAGTGTGAGATGGTTTCAGTTGACGTAAACCTACGTACATTTTTATTAACTTTACCGCTGATTGCGTCATCTACCCTCTTGATATGAATAGACCGGTCCGAGTATTGATCGCCAAAGTGGGCCTTGATGGTCACGACAGGGGTGCCAAAATCATCGCAGCATCACTTCGGGATGCTGGCATGGAAGTGATTTATACCGGATTAAGACAAACTGCAGAGATGGTAGTAAATGCTGCTCTTCAGGAAGACGTTGATGCCATTGGTATCAGCATATTGAGTGGCGCCCACATGACAGTTTTCCCAAAAGTAATGGCACTCATGAAGGAAAAAGGAATGAATGATGTGCTACTAACAGGTGGAGGGATTATTCCCGAAGATGATCGAAAGATATTGCGCGATTTGGGTGTGGGTGAATTATTCGCACCAGGAACACCTACTTCGGATGTTGCCAATTATATTAAAGATTGGGTGAAGAACCACCGCAATTTTTAATCAGAACATAAAAAAACAATCATGAATCCGGTTCTTCTTTCACAACTACAAAATGGTATTTATTCCATCACCATCAATCGCCCTGATAAATTGAATGCCCTTAATCAGGATGTATTACAAGCGCTTGATGTGGAACTGGATAATATATATGCCAACCCCGAAATCCGCACTGTTATTATTACGGGCTCCGGTCCCAAAGCATTTGTTGCAGGTGCCGATATCAGTGAATTCAATCAAATGAATGTTGAACAGAGCAAACAAATGGCGAAGCGCGGACAAGATCTTTTCTTTCGCATAGAAAGATCACCCAAGCCCATCGTTGCCTGTGTCAATGGCTTTGCACTGGGAGGAGGTTGTGAACTGGCCATGAGTTGTCATTTTCGCATTGCTTCACCCAATGCCCTCTTTGGTCAACCCGAGGTGAATCTCGGCATACTTCCCGGATACGGAGGTACCCAGCGGCTGGTACAACTAATCGGAAAAGGACGAGCCATGGAACTGCTGATGAGTGGCCAGAACATTGATGCCAATACTGCCTTACAGTACGGAATGGTTAATTATGTCGTGCCTCAAGAAGAGTTGCTCAACAAAGCAATGGCTATACTTACCATTATACAAGCAAAAGCCCCACTGGCTGTTGCAGGTTGTATTACCTGTGCCAATGCAGCATTTGATGAATCACTCAACGGCTATGATGTAGAAGTAAATGCTTTTGGAGATTGCTTTAATACGCAAGATCGCTTTGAAGGAGTCAGTGCCTTCCTGGAAAAAAGAAAACCATCTTTTACAGGTAAATAAAATCTGTAAAAAAATTACCAACCTGTTTTGTTCCTTAATTTGATGTCCGGAGATTGGAACAATACAGCAGCATCAATGCGGTTTTTGTTTATAAATGCTTCGTCTTACCTTTACCACGAACAATTTGTTGTATAAAATCTTTCGATATGGAATACCGGATTGAAAAGGATACCATGGGAACCGTGCAAGTACCTGCACATGTTTATTGGGGTGCCCAGACCCAACGCAGTATTGAGAATTTTAAAATTGCGCAGGACATCAACCGCATGCCGAGAGAAATCATTGAAGCATTTGCTTATCTGAAAAAAGCTGCTGCCCTTACCAATTTTGAAGCAGGGGTTTTGCCCAAAGAAAAATCAGACTTGATCAGTCAGGTATGTGATGAGATTGTAAACGGACAACTTAATGACCAGTTTCCACTGGTGGTATGGCAAACGGGCAGTGGTACCCAAAGCAACATGAATGTGAATGAAGTGATTGCTTATCGCGGACATGTAATCAAGGGTGGAGCCCTTACAGATGCAGAAAAATTTTTACACCCCAACGATGATGTGAACAAATCACAATCATCGAATGATACCTTCCCCACTGCCATGCACATTGCAGCCTACAAGGTATTGATTGAAAATACCCTGCCGGGTATTCAGGTATTGAGAGATACGTTGGCTCAGAAGAGCAAAGAGTTCATGCACATTGTAAAAATTGGCAGAACGCACTTCATGGATGCAACGCCACTCACACTCGGACAGGAACTCAGTGGTTACGTGGCGCAGCTCGACCATGGCATGAAAGCCATCCGAAACAGCCTTAGCCATTTGAGTGAGCTGGCGCTGGGCGGAACTGCGGTAGGTACCGGAATCAATACTCCACCCGGATACGATGCAAATGTTGCAACCCACATTGCCCGAATTACCGGATTACCTTTTGTTACTGCTGCCAATAAATTCGAATCGCTGGCTGCACATGATGCAATAGTGGAAGCACATGGTGCCTTGAAAACAGTGGCTGTTAGTCTGATGAAAATTGCGAACGACATCCGCATGCTTTCTTCCGGACCGCGCAGCGGGATTGGTGAGTTATTCATCCCCGATAACGAGCCCGGATCCTCCATCATGCCGGGCAAGGTAAATCCCACCCAATGCGAAGCACTTACGATGATAGCGGCACAGGTTTTGGGAAATGATGTAGCCATCAACATCGGTGGCGCTACCGGACATTTTGAACTCAATGTATTCAAACCGGTGATGATTTATAATTTCCTGCACAGTGCCCGCCTGATAGGTGAGGGTTGTGTGAGTTTCAATGAGAAATGTGCGAAAGGATTAGCGCCAATAGAAGCCAATATTCAGAAGCATGTAAACAATAGTCTCATGCTAGTAACCGCACTGAATACCAAGATTGGTTATTACAAGGCAGCAGAAATTGCACAGAAGGCACACAAGGAAGGAACCACCCTCAAAGAAATGGCTGTAAAACTGGGATACCTCACTGCTGAAGAATTCGATGAGTGGGTAAAGCCGGAAAAGATGGTAGGTAAGCTTCCTTCTTAATGTTTTTGGTACACCCGCTGACCACCTACGTAGGTAGATAAAACCCTGGTCTCTAAAACCTCTTGCTCTGTAACTTTCATCAGGTCTTGTGATAGGAGAATGAAATCTGCTTTTTTGCCGGCTTCCAAACTTCCTGTTTGTTTTTCCTGCATAGCTGCCTTCGCACCCCAAATGGTCATGCCCCGAATGGTTTGTTCACGGGTGAGTGCATTCTCCATTTGAAATCCACCTGAAGGAAATCCCTTATAGTCTTTGCGAAAGACAGCTGCCAGAAATGTTTTGTAGGGAGATATATCTTCCACCGGAAAATCGGTGCCCAATGGAATCCATCCATTTTGATCGAGCAGTTGACGAAAAGCATATGCTCCTTTCAAACGCTCAGTTCCAAGTCGCTCGTCTGCCCAGTACATATCGCTGGTAGCGTGGGTAGGTTGAACAGATGGAACAATGTTGTAATTGCTATAATAAGAAAAATCACCGGGATGAATTACCTGTGCATGTTCAATTCGCCAGCGTCTGTCATTTTTGCCTTGCAGGTATTTGGCATAAATGGTCAGCAAGGCACGGTTGGCACTATCACCGATTGCATGGGTACACATTTGAAATGGGCTGTTGATCAACCGGGCAGCAACTGAATCATAATGGTCGATGCTGCGCAACAGAAATCCCTTCCATCCGGGCTGGTCGGAATAATCGTGAATCAGACAAGCACCGCGACTACCAAGTGCCCCGTCTCCATATACTTTGAAGGAGGCGACGCGCAATCGGTCTGTTTCATAGGGGCCCCTTTTCAGCCAGATAGAAAAATTTTCTTCATCGTCACTGAGCATTACGTTGAGCCGCATGGTAAGTCTTCCCTTTTGCTGCAACGAGTCAATGAAATTGACCATGTCATTGGGTAAACCACAGTCAGTAATGGATGTGAGTCCCATTGCAAAACAATTTTCCTGTGCCTTCAGTAACATCTTTTCCATTTCTGCCGGAGCGGAAGCCGGGATGACCTTGTAAACTGCATTATCAGCATTATCAATGAGCACACCCGTAGCGACACCGTTTTTGGCCAGTATGGCACCACCTTCGATGGTTTGACCGGCACGAATACCGGCACGGCTCAGTGCCTCGTTGTTAGCGATGGAAGCATGTCCATCCACACGAGTCAACACTACCGGACGATCCGGGAAGTAATCATTCAACAATTGGTTGGTTGGAAATTGCTTGCCCGGCCATTTGTTCTGGTCCCATCCACGACCTTCAATCCATTCCAATTCGGGATGTTGCGCAGCGAATTGCTTCACCCGTTCAACTGTTTCTTCCCAGGTTGAAGTACCAAAAAGATCTACTTTATAGAGTGATTGACCATACCCTACAAAATGAGCATGGGCATCGATCCATCCCGGATAAATAGGGGCTCCACTTGCATTCACTTGTTCTTTGGCTGTGTAAGCTGCCAGTATTGCATCATTTGTTCCAGTAGCGAGTATTTTACCATTCTGAATGGCCATGGCTTCCACTACTTGGAAAGAACTATCTACTATATAAATAACCCCGTGGTGAATGATTAGGTCTGCTTGTTTTTTACTACAGGAAAAAAGCAGGAGTAAACTAAAGAGCGGAAAAAAAAGTTTCATGCCGAAAGATTTGATGGCATTCAATTCCGCGATTACTGTAACAATTCGCAGGGCTTGATGCCGGTATGTTTTTTAAAAGCAGCGGAGAAGTGCGAGATAGAGGAGTATCCTAATTGTGCCGAAACATCTGTTACGCTAAGCCCTTTTTCATACAAGAGGTATTTGGCATGCTCCATCCTTTGTTGTTGATAATAATCAAAAATAGTGGTGCCAAAAATTTCCTTGAAACCCTTCTTTACATAACATTCATTCATTGCGACCTTGCGGCTTAGATCTTTAATGGTGATAGGATCGCCGATGTGTTCCAATAAAATATCCCGTGCCATCAGTATTCGTTCCCGACCCTGTTCATCAGCCAGAAATTTACAGGCGAAAACTTCTTCTTTTTCTGCTTCCAGGTAGTTAAGTGCATAGAGCAGAAGTTCATGGATGCGGGCATTCACGAATATGTTTTCTAAAGAACCGGTATAACTATGGTTCAATAATTGATCGAGCAGCGTTCTTTTGCGGGCCGAGAGGGGATAAAGTTGTGTAAAGGAGGAAGAATGGCGAAAAGCCAGCACATCATCTTTGGTTCCTGATAGCTTCACATTCTGAATGAACTGACCGAGGAAGCTGGAGGTGAAATGGAAGGTAAAAATATCTACTGTTGCCAGCTTTCCCGTACAGCCCTCAGTCGGGACCTGAGCACAACCAGCACAATTTTTCTCCGGACAATAACGGTTTCCACTGATGCAATAACGAAGCTCCAGGTATTGCTCTTGCGGACGGCTGGGCTGATAATGATAGACCAACATACCCGTATCCTGAATGGCCATGGGATAATTAGCCTGAATGCGACGAATATCGTATTGTACTGAACCGGGTATGTTTCGGTGATTGTGGTACAATAATTTTCCGTTGTTCAGCAGGGCATGGTTGCCCTCCCAGGTTAATATTTCTTGTTCAAAGGTCATCGGGTGCAAAGGTACAAAAATCAAACTGAATGGGACTTCTGGAAAATGGTAAAACACCTATAAAAAAAGGGTGAAAAAACGGACATGATTATGGGGAAAACACGGGGATTTTTTAAGAAAAAAAACGGGCATTTTTAAGTAGATTTGCCAGTTATCTCTCGGTTAATTAAATACCTTAAAATTCTTACATGCAGCAGGATCCGGCGGAACAGTCTTCACAGGAAAAAGAACAAAAAAAACAAAGCTATGGTGCGGATAGTATTCAGGTCCTTGAGGGACTTGAAGCAGTTAGAAAAAGGCCGGCCATGTACATTGGGGATATCGGCATTAAAGGACTTCACCACCTTGTATATGAAGTAGTTGACAACTCAATTGATGAGGCCCTTGCCGGCTATTGCAAACACATTGTCGTAACCATACATCCCGATAATTCAGTGAGTGTACAGGATGACGGGCGTGGTATTCCTACCGGTATCAATACGAAGGAAAAGAAAAGTGCCTTGGAAATTGTAATGACCGTTTTGCATGCGGGGGGAAAGTTTGACAAAGACACTTATAAAGTCTCAGGGGGCTTGCATGGAGTTGGGGTTAGTTGTGTGAATGCACTCAGTACAAAACTTAAAGTCACCGTTCAAAGGGAGGGAAAGATATTCGAACAGCAATACCGCACCGGTATTCCTGAATATGAGGTTCGCGAAGTGGGTGTGAGTGATAAAAACGGAACCCTGGTGCATTTTTGGCCGGATGCCGGTATATTTCAGGAAACAGTTTACCGAAAAGAAATACTCGAGGGCAGGTTGCGGGAACTCTCTTACCTGAATCGACGCATTCACATTACCCTACACGACTTGCGTGAAATTGATGAAAATGGAAAAACCTATGAGCGCAGTTTTTATAGTGAAGGGGGAATCACTGAGTTTGTTGAAATGCTTGACAAAAGTGGTAACAGAAATCCAATCATACCGGCACCATTGTATGTTGAAGGGCTCGATGCAGCTTCCAATATTGCTGTAGAAGTGGCACTTACCTATAACGATGATTTTAAAGAACATATTTTTTCCTACGTCAATAACATCAATACCATTGAAGGGGGAACTCATGTTACCGGCTTCAGAACGGCCCTTACACGCGTTTTCAAAACTTATGGCGATAAACAAGGACTCTTTGAAAAAGCCAAGGTTACGATTGAAGGGGATGATTTCCGCGAAGGGCTCAGTGCCATCATCTCTGTGAAAGTACCCGAACCACAGTTTGAGGGCCAAACCAAGACAAAGCTGGGCAACAGCGAAGTGAGTGGTATCGTTCAAACCACGGTGGCACGTGCACTGGAATCTTATCTGGAGGAAAATCCGAAGGAAGCAAAAAACGTCATATCAAAAATTATTCTCGCCGCACAAGCAAGGGTTGCTGCCAAGAAAGCCCGCGATATGGTGCAGAGAAAATCTGTTTTGAGTGGAGGTGGCTTGCCCGGAAAGCTGGCAGATTGTAGTGAGCGGGATCCGGAAAAATGTGAGCTCTTCCTCGTAGAGGGTGACTCAGCCGGTGGTACAGCCAAACAAGGACGTGACAGGAGTTACCAGGCCATACTTCCGCTTCGCGGAAAAATATTGAATGTAGAAAAAGCCATGGAACATAAGATCTACGAAAATGAAGAGATCAGAAACATGTACACGGCACTGGGTGTGACTGTAGGAACACCTGACGATCCAAAAGCATTGAACATTGGCAAATTGCGCTACCATAAATTGGTAATCATGACAGATGCCGATGTAGATGGCTCACACATTGCCACCCTCATACTTACCTTCATCTTCCGATACATGAAAGAACTGGTAGAGCAAGGGTATGTTTACATCGCACAACCACCTCTGTACCTGGTAAAAAAAGGGAAAGAGCAATCCTATGCTTACAATGAGGAGCAAAGAAAAGCACACATTGAAAGAATTGGCGGGGGAAAAGATGAAAGTGTTACAGTGCAGCGATACAAAGGTTTGGGAGAAATGAATGCAGATCAGTTGTGGGAAACCACCATGGATCCGGCACGCAGAACTTTGAAACTAGTGACCATCGAAAGTGCCGCAGAAGCTGACCGAATCTTTAGTATGCTCATGGGTGATGAAGTTGCTCCTCGTCGTGAATTCATTGAAACCCATGCCCGCTATGCCAAAATAGATGCCTGATCCAGGATGGGCAAAAGAAAGGGGGTATATTTTGTGGATTATTTGTTACCCCCTGGCAATCCGCTTTTGAACAAATATTGTACCTTGTAGTCAGCAAACAACAAAATATTTACTCATCATCAAAAACAAATAACATGGACACTTCAAAAATGATCAAAGCATATTGCCTGAAAACCAAAGAGAAAAATGTTCCTATGCAGGATGCGGTAATCACCAAAACTGCCCGCGGCGGGTACATGGCTGCAGGTCATGATGGAAAGGGAAATAAGATGGCGGCTATATTAAGTGAAGCCAAGGCACTCGCAGCCATCGCCGATGGCGTCGCAAAAAAAGGTTTCTAATACCTGTCTAAAGAATGAAATGCTGAAAATACGGGGGCGTTCGCTATGCGTGCGCCCTTATTTTTTGTTGGCTCCTGTGGAGGAGGGTCTCTTTTCTAGTCGCAGGAAGCCATTCATGGCAGTTAAAAAATCAAGTACATCTTGCATGTGTTCTATCTGATCCACCACCATCAGAAACATGCGGCCGGTTTGCCTTAACCTTGCACGATTCGTTCCCTCCTGTAAATACTGCAACACCTTCCTGAATACATCAGATTCATAATAAGGTGAGTCGGGGCGATTGATAAAATAACAACGAAGTGTTTTTTCTTTCAAGGTCATTTTTTCAAATCCAATGTCAACAGCCAGCCACCGGCACATGATGGTCAACATCAACTCTTTTACCGGTTCAGGAAGGGGCCCGAAACGATCAACAAGTTCATATTGCAACTGGTCAATTTCCTCCCTGGTTTCACAATTATCCAATCGGGTATAAAGTGAAAGTCTTTCAGTGATACTTTCCACGTAATCATCAGGAATTAATATTTCCCTGTCGGTATCAATTGTACAGTCACTCACATATTCATCTTGCCGGACGATTTCTTCTTTAAAAAGATCGGAAAAATCTGAACGCTTCAATTCCCGAATGGCTTCATCCAGAATTTTCTGGTACATCTCTAAACCTATCTCAGCAATAAAGCCACTTTGCTCTCCTCCCAACATGTTTCCGGCTCCGCGAATATCGAGGTCACGCATAGCAATCTGAAAGCCACTTCCCAAATCGCTGAATTGTTCGAGTATCTGAAGCCGCTTTCGGCTATCGTGCGTCAGAGTCGCTACGGGAGCCAATAAGTAACAAAAAGCCTTCCGATTGCTTCGTCCAACTCGCCCACGCAACTGATGCAAATCACTCAGTCCAAACTGGTGTGCATTGTTCACGATGATGGTATTTACATTTGGAATGTCAACCCCACTTTCAACTATGTTGGTGCAAATCAAAACATCATAGCGTCGCTCAATAAAATCCATTATCCTCTCTTCCAGTTCATGGCCCTCTAATTGACCATGGGCATACCCAATGGATAAATCAGGACAAAGTGACTGAATGAGTGAAGCCATCTCTGCGAGTCCCTGGATTCTGTTGTGAATAAAAAATACCTGACCCCCCCTGCCCGTTTCAAAATAAATGGCATCACGTATGTAATCATCATTAAACACCCGCACCTCGGTCTGTATGGGCTGCCGGTTAGGTGGAGGTGTATTGATAATGCTCAGGTCACGGGCCCCCATCAGGCTAAACTGTAATGTACGTGGTATAGGAGTGGCAGTTAAAGTGAGACAATCTACATTGGCACGAAGTGTCTTTAATTTTTCCTTGTGGGCAACACCAAATTTTTGTTCTTCATCAATCACTAGCAAACCAAGACTTTTAAACTGTACTTCTTTTCCAAGCAAGGCATGCGTACCGATGAGAACATCAATTTTTCCCTCAGACAGTTTTTTAAGGGTTTCTTTTTTCTCTTTGGCAGACTTAAACCGGTTGATGAAATCAACCGTTACAGGAAAGTCACGCAAACGCTCTTGAAAAGTTTTGTAATGCTGAAAAGCCAAAATAGTGGTCGGAACCAAAACAGCTGCTTGCTTCCCATCTATACAAGTTTTGAATGCAGCACGAATAGCGATCTCTGTTTTTCCAAAACCAACATCTCCGCAGATCAAGCGATCCATCGGACTTTCGCTCTCCATGTCCTTTTTCACATCAGCAGTAGCCTTGCTTTGGTCGGGTGTATCTTCATATAAGAAAGATGCTTCGAGCTCATGTTGCAGATAGTTGTCCGGACTGTGGGCATGACCATGCAGGGCTTTTCGCCTGGCATATAGCTTGATTAAATCAAAAGCCAGTTCTTTTACTTTGGTTTTCGTTTTCTCCTTTAGTTTCTGCCAGGCATCACTTCCTAATTTGTTCACTTTAGGCAGGGTACCATCTTTCCCTGAAAACTTAGAAATTTTATGTAGTGAATTGATATTCACATAAAGTATATCCGAATCCTTATAGATCAGGCGAACGGCCTCCTGCCATCTTCCATTTACTTCAATTTTTTGAAGTCCACTAAAAACCCCAATGCCATGATCAATGTGAGAAACAAAATCCCCGGGTTGCAATTCCCGCAATGTTTTGATGGTCAGTGCCTTGTTTTTACTGAAGGCCTGCTTAACGCGGTACTTATGGTAGCGCTGAAAAATCTGGTGATCGGTGTAGCAAACAATCTTCAAATGATCATCAATGAATCCTTCATGAATGGCAGTATTGACCGGAATAAAATCGATACTGGTTGATAGGTCAGAAAAAATCTGAGACAATCTTTCTAACTGCTTTATCTGTTCTGCGAAAAGAAAAATCTGGTAACCGGCGGCTTCTTTTTCTTTCCAATCACTGATTAACCAGTCGAAGCGCCGATTGAAAGAGGGTTGAGGTCGGGTACTTGCCTCAAGTTCAAGTGAGCTATTTCCGGAAGGAGTTCCAAATTCAACCGTATGTCGCGCATGCAGAATTTGACTCCATTCCTCCGGATGATATAAATCCTTTTCTTCCAGTGAAAAAAAAGATTCTTCCTCGGCTTCTTTATTTGCGGAATTTTTCCGGGAATCAGGTAGCTCTTCAAGCATTTGAAATGCCAAAAGCTGCTCTTCTAATTTTGATTGAATCAGAGAGCGGTCTTTGAGCCAAATGATTGTCTCCTCAGGCATAAAATCAGGAAGTGGAATTTTGTTCTCGGAATCAAACTGAGTTTCAATGTGTGGGATGATGTTTACCTGTAAAAGTTTCCGTTCACTAAGTTGGGTTTGCGGATCAAAAAGCCGGATGCTGTCCACCTCATTTCCAAAAAGTTCCAGCCGATACGGTTTTTCATTTCCAAAGGAATAAATGTCGAGAATACCCCCTCTCAAAGCAAACTGACCGGGCTCATATACAAAATCAGTACGATGAAATCCATAGCTGACAAGGCGTTGCATGAGTTCCTCCGGTTGAAGTGTATCATTGGTTTTGATGGCTATGAGCCGGCTATTGAGTTGTTCAGATACCACAACTTTTTCAATCAGGGCTTCCGGATAAGTGATGATGACTTTTTTATTGCCGCCGGATGATAATTTTGTTAGTGCTTCTGTCCGAAGCATGACATGAGAATGATTGACCTGGTGGAAATTTTTGGAGGTTTTGAAAGAGGAAGGAAAATAAAAAAGATCAAGTGCGCCGGTAATGTTTTCCAATGTATTGTGAAAATAAGCTGCTTCTTCGGCATCGTTCAAAACGACCAGGTGGTTGAGCCCGGCAGTTTTATCAGCTGTCATTAGGGCGGCCAGCAAAAATTCAGGACTGCTTCCATTGAGTTGAAGAAGAGCAATATTTTGAGGATCGGCAAAAGTTAGCCTGTCCCCTAATTGAAAAAGGAGGGGGGAATGTTGGTATTTCTCCAGCAACAAACGAATGTTGCTCACTTCCTGATCTGCCGACATGTACTAAAAAAGAGCACAAAGGTACGATTTTGCCAACTAGAAACTGGCTTCCGCACTGATCAATAAATTCAGCTGCGTTATTTTCTTTTCCTCCACCACTGAAGGTCCAATCTGGTTTTTTTCATTGAACCAATTGGCATAAAATCCGTTTTTGTATTTTACAAAGACCGAATACTGACCGGGAGGCAGTTCTAACCGAAAATGGCCGGTTGAATCAGTCTCAACGGTAGCGATAAGTGGGGTAAGAACAGCGGAATTCAAGCCAGATTTGTTTAGTACGGTTAGTTGCGCAACGTTTGTCAAAGCATGTATGTAAACAGTGGTAGGGTATGGTTTTGGCTTTGTAGGTGGCAAATCGGGGGAGGGCATGTTGTTACCCTTCACAATTTGAACAGTTCCTTCCAAACCCTGTTGAATCTTTTGATCATTCAGGTGTTGAGAACTGCTACAGGAATAAATACCTAACAAAACAGTTAAAAAAACAAAAAGCA
Source organism: Sediminibacterium sp. (assembly GCA_046079965.1). Taxonomy (GTDB): domain Bacteria; phylum Bacteroidota; class Bacteroidia; order Chitinophagales; family Chitinophagaceae; genus Sediminibacterium. The sequence goes on from JBJTTC010000025.1 coordinate 19,336, forward strand.
GGGGTCGCATAAAACATTTCACTTATAATTCGTACCTAAATTTAGTAATTTTATACCCTACCGCAACCTGCTGAAAGCCTTAGATGGAAAAATAAATTTTATGCATTTATCCAGATTGTTAGTTGTCACATCATTAACCCTGTTGTTTGCGTCTGCTACCGGACAAATTAAAACTGATTTGGAGGGACTAAAACGAGCAGGTGAAGGTTATAAATCAGAATATGAAGCTAATTTCAGAAAGGCGTTGAGCATGGCAAAGGAAAAGGGATGGCCGTTAACCATGAAAGACAAAAGGGGCGGACAATCCATGTTGACAGGAGTAGATCAGTTTGGACTGCCCATTTATTATACTACTTACAGCAATTTGATGGCTGCTACAACGACACGCGCTAATCAGTTGTGGCCGGGAGGTTCCACCGGACTTAATCTATCCGGCAGCAGTGCTTTTTTGAAAGATAAAATTGGTATTTGGGATGGAGGAAGAATTTTGGGCACCCATGTTGAGCTGACAGGAAGAATAACCCAGAAAGACAATCCATCATCCAATGACAATCATGCCACTCACGTTTCAGGAACCATGATTGCTTCCGGGGTAAATCCAATTGCCAAAGGAATGGCATATGAATCAAAAGGGATGATTGCTTATGATTTCACTAATGACATCAATGAAATGTTTACTGAAGGAGGCAATCTTATCTTGTCTAACCATTCTTATGGAAGTATTGCGGGATGGCGTTTCAATAATGACCAGAACAGATGGGAGTTTTGGGGAAGATTCGAGGACAATGAAGATTTTAAGTTTGGTTACTATAACACTCAGGCACAAGCGTGGGATTCGCTTGCCTACCTTTCGCCCAATTATTTAATGGTGAAATCTGCAGGCAATAACAGAGATGCGAATGGACCTGCTGTTGGTCAACCATATTTTCGTTACAACTCAGGTGGTCAAATGGCATCTGCTGGCAACCGTCCTGATGGCATTTCCAGCAACGATGGATATGACATCATCTCAACCTATGGTAATGCAAAAAATATTTTAACAGTAGGAGCTATACTCGGAATTCCGGGAGGATATACCAGACCTTCCGATGTGGTGATCAGTGAATTCAGTAGTTGGGGACCCACCGATGATGGTAGAATCAAGCCCGATGTGGTGGCTCAGGGTGTTGATGTCACTTCTCCTATTGCTTCATCCAATACCAGCTATGCCAATTACCAAGGCACTTCAATGGCAACCCCCAATGTTTCCGGCTCTCTTTTGCTGTTACAAGAACTTTATGGCAAGCTAAAAAGTGGTGCCGCCCTCCGCTCTGCTACCCTGCGTGGAATCGCCATACACACTGCTGATGAGGCAGGATTGGCTCCGGGTCCCGATTACCAGCATGGATGGGGATTATTGAATGTAGAAAAAGGTGCTGCCCTGATTAATCAGGCAGTGACCAGTAACAATGCTACAACCAGCAATCATTTGTTGTACGAAAACAACCTGACCAATAGTGGCAGTTTTACCATGAACGTAATCGCCTCCGGTAAAGGTCCATTGAGCGCTACTATTTGCTGGACTGATCCTCGCGGAAGTGTAGAAACAGTAGAGGTCTTAAATAATCGTTCTAAGAAATTGGTCAATGACCTCGACATCCGAATAACCAAAACCAATGGATTCGGAACTTATTTCCCGTGGACACTCAATCCGCTGATTCCCTCCATACCGGCATCTGCCGCTGACAATAACACTGACAATGTAGAAAGAATTGACATTGATAGCACGGTTCCCGGACAATCTTACACCATTCGCATTTCTCATAAAGGTACCCTGGTAAAAGATGCCCAGGCTTATTCTCTCCTCGTAAGCGGCGTAGGGGGAACGGCATATTGTAACTCCGCTTCCGGTGGAGGGGGAGCCAGAATTGATTCAGTCGTTTTCAGTAACCTTCAAATCGCCAATACCCCGGGTTCAAAAACTTATACCGATAATACCCGATTTACCGCCAATGTGGAGCCCCAACAAACGCTTCCAATTTCTATCAAGCTGAGTACAGCAGACGCCAGTTCGAATGCGAGAATTGTGAAAATTTTCATTGACCTTAATAACAACGGTACATTTGACAGCGGTGAACTCATGGCTACTAGTGCCGCACTAACTGCTTCAGCACAAAATTACAATACCAACATAACTATTCCGGCAACTGTAACGATTGGAAACCTTTGCCTGATGAGAATCGTAGTGCAGGAGACATCTACTGCCGGAGATGTTCAGGCCTGTAATAATTACGCTAAAGGAGAAACACAGGATTACCGATTGCGCATAGTGAATCCCACTAATGACCTGTTGCCATTTGAAATCAGCTCACCCTCAGGAAACAATTGCGAATCCGGACAAAATTATTTGACAATAAAAATAAAAAATAATGGTTCTGTCAATCAATCGAATATCCCGGTTACAGCGATTGTGACTACAACCAATGGGGCCATCGTATCTACTTTCAGCACTGTTTATAAATCTACCATTACTCCGGGTTCCTCAGCGACCATCACTTTCCAAAAACCCTTTTCCACCCAGGCAGGTTCGAACTATTCTGTACTTGTCTCAACTGCTTTAAGCACCGATCAAAATGCCAACAACAACAACCTTACTTCATCATTTGTCACTTCTACAAAGCCATCCACCCCTTCCGGAAATGGAAGCATGTGCGGAACAACAGCATTTTTAAAAGTGAGCAATCCGATTCCCGGCACCAATTATTTTTGGTACAACTCTGAATCTTCTACTTCACCTATCACATCCGGGTCAAATACAAGTACCGCCAACGTACCGGCCAATAGAACTTTTTATTTGGGAAGAGATGTACAGACATCTATTGGTCCTGCCAATAAATTGGTATATCCAAACGGTGGTTACAATACATTCAGCGGCAACTTCGTTCGAATTAATAATTCTGTACCCCTGGTGATAGAAACAGCCCGCATGTATATTGGCAATCCGGGAAAAATCAGAATCATATACGGAGATCTTACCAATGAGACATCTACGGGTTATTCTTATATCCCACAGTATACAACAATAATA
>JBJTTC010000026.1:0-12962 GCA_046079965.1 Sediminibacterium sp.
AAATAAGATGTAAATAATAAAAAAGTAAATTTGTAAGCCAAAATAAATCAGCTTGCGAAGAAGGGAGGCATAAAGTAATTATGCTTTCCCTCTTCAAAAGAATATTTTTGGCTTGTTCAAAAATTAATTTAGAAAAAAATACTGCTTTACATAGGAACCCGTGTTATGGGCAGGTTTAAAAATTACTTTTAATCGAAAAATCAAAGACTCAATTAATTTATACATGATTTAGAGTTCAGGACAAATGAATGGGTATTCTTTGTTATTAATGATTGGTTCAATACCAAAAAAGTCATTCAATACTGATTCTGCCGTGCAATAGGCACCTTCTACCCAAGCTTGGTCATTGGAATAAGCTTCGCCTACAATAAAAATATCTGCATCGGCTTTGTCAATAAGTTGGGAAGGTTTTCTAATCTTTCGTTGTACATCACCAACATTGTAATGTGGAGCCCATTCATGATATCCTGCATTAAAAGGTGGCAATGACCAATCCATATATTTTGCATCTAAGGGTTCAGGAATATTGGAATAATCTGAATTTGGTCCATAATGAAGTTCAGCTAGCATCTTTCGAAGCATTTTTACCATACGGGTTGGTACTTTTCGAGGGCCTTCAAGGGGTTGTGTATCGCTGGAAATAGGAACCGTTCGTTCAGTTTTTGCACCAAGCTCTAATTCCTGCCAGAAAGTTGTATTGTCCATATCATCGTAACTCGCAAGAATGCCATAGATAGGCCTTTTACCTTCCCCGGTAGCGTTATTTCCAAAATAAACTACCATACGTATGGGTGAGTTGGTTACACTTGGGCCAATGGTATTTCGAGTTGCTGCGGTTGCTAATTGAGTAGTTTGTGCGAACGTTAAAGATTCATTTGCTGCGTTTTCTACAGCACTCACCAAATCCTGCAATGCTGAATAAGGAACATCAATCAATGTTTGCATTGCCTGTGTAATTTTTGGGGGGAATTTACTCAACTGCTTTATAACACCAGTAGTAATTACATAACCTGTAATCAGCGCTGGATAAGTGGCAGGGTTGTTATTTGTTTTAAGCGTTGTGATAGACAATTGAAATTTTTGTTCATATGTCCAGCTTACTTTTGTTATACTATTAATCGCATTCATCAAATCCTCTAAGGTTCTATAATAAGGAGCAGAAGCCATCAATTTTTTCATTGCTGCTATAAAATTCGCAGGAAAGATTGTGGGCAGTTTTTCCAAGTTTTCAATTGCTGTTTCTGTTATTAAATAGTATTGAACAGTTTCCCCTGTCCACCATGGAATATCAAAAAACATTCCTACTTTGTAAGAAGGCTGCATAATGGTAGACTCCAGATATAGATTTACTTTCTCATGATTTAATACATCCAGTTCATCTTTTGCAGGTTTACTGTAACGAGTAGCCTGTGCTACCATATCAATAGCAGCGCGGGGCATGGCTAACCAGGCAGCATCTGCTTCACGGGTTCCTTCAGCAATGTTTGGATTTTTTCGGGTGGCATATGTAAACACCGCTTTGCTCTTCTTCCATAAAATTGAATGCAACCGTGTATCCGGATAATATCTAAACTCAATTTTATGTTGCTTACAAAGCTTCACAATTTCATCAAAAAGTGCATTGAACATTCCGGAATAACCAATGGATAGTGTTTTGTACTGGCTACCTGGTGTAAATTCATCATTCATATTCATGGATACTGCTGTATTGGTATTAATTATGTTGGAGCTATAACCATTGCCATCTGCAGCATAATCATACCCTTCAGACCCTACCTGATCGTACAGGAGGTTCCAGTAGCCAATATCTTTCAGTAAATCACCTTCCTTGAAAACAGAAGAGTCAGGTTGTTTTTTAATGATGTGTCCCTCTTTATAAAAATTGCACCATTGCAAACGACTGAAACCACCTGCATTTTTAATTTCATCAGGAATTCCCAGGTTTTCAAGAATTGTAAAAGCCTGGTCAGCTGAGGCTCCCGCTCCAAAATTATTTATATTATAAGGTGCAGGATTGTTTGAGTTAATATCGTTGAGGTAAAAATTCTTTGAGCGGAGATAAAACAATTGGTTGTTGGTAACATTAAAAGGAACGGAATATTTGTTAAGACCCAACTTTTCAATTGTTTTTGTTACTACCCGATGTCCAGGTGCATGACCTCCATTAGGACACGGTTCTCCGTCTGTGGTTTGTTGGTTCCAAAATGAATAACGCATTCCGCCAAGTTCTACATAAGATTGAGACTTGTCATTATCATAATGCCAGGTGCAGATACGTGAACCAGCAGCACGGGAACCTGGATTGGCTTTTGAGAAATCGTATTTGCCCCAGTCATATAGCTCAAGCACATCACCTGCATTAAGCTGTTTATCTTTGAATTTAGGATCCTTTAGTTTGCCTTCTAACAACCGCCATGCAGTGTAAAGGCCTGCGGCTCCGGCACCGAAAATTGAATATTTTTTCATCTGTTAGTATTTTATGTGGTTTTGATTGATTTAAAAAACTTATGTCCTAATTGAAAATGGGAGATATCGTATTTTGTTTTTCCGTCCAATGTCAGGTCAGAAAGAATTTTACCCATAAATGGCACAAACTTACCTGCCCATCCTGTAGCATAAAGTACAATGTTTTGATGATTTTCTACATACTCTGGAGCAAAATCAACAATCAACTCTTTATTTTTAATATTACTCAAAGCCATAAAACAGGTGGACATAAAGTGTGGTGTCGGATCAAGTCCTGTCATATGATTTTTTACCCATTCACAGGTATATTTTATTTCCTCCGTATTTGGTTTAGATGTACGCTGGCTGGGATTATCGATAGGTTTCATTACAAAATCGGGTGCTACGCGAATGTAGCCGGGATGATCCCAACTTACTTCTGGAAAACCGTAAAATTCATTACCATTGTTACCCTTAGGATTTTGAAAAACAAACCAAGTAGGATAATTGATATCAGGGTTTTTCTTTTTAAAATACATAGATGCCATGTTCCAATATGTTACTGAAGTGCTGAAATGGAGAAGTTTGGTAACTTCATCTACATAGGGTCCTGGAACTAATACTAGCTTTTCACTGACATATTTTCCATCAGGAGTTGATACCTCGAACAGCTTTCCAATTTGTTTTATGTTGATTACTGGCGCATCTTCTTTTAAGGTAACATATTTTGAATGCATGTTCAAGTACTTCAATGTTTCGAGCGTGGCTTTTAAATCAATGCTCGCACCATCTGCCTGAAAAAGACCTTCGTACGTGGACGGAAGATTTTTGAAATGATACATTTGTTCAATTTCTTTACTATTTAACTTAGTGTATTTTACTTTTAGTGCATCCAAGGCTTTTTCTGCTTCACCAATATTGCCTTCCGTTGATTTAACACTAGGGTCTCCAAACCATAATGTGCCTACTCGTTCTAATAAATTTTTGGAAGTGTGCGATTGCAATTCTGCCCAATATCGTTCAGATTGCAAAACCATTTTAACCATGTAAGACTCTGGATAGGGTAGGCGAAATTACCTCGAAACTCCAGCAGAACTTCCAGTTTGATTTAGGAATTTATATTTTTCCAAAACAAGACTTTTAACTCCTTGTTTACTCAAATGGTAGGCAGTTGAAAGTCCCATAGCACCACCACCAATTACAATTACTTCAAAATTTTTAGTCATATTTTTTGATTATTATAGATTTTAATCATTCTAAATGTTACGAATAACTACACTGATTTCTTTAATGAAGCTTCAGTGTAGTTATTAAGACTCACACCTACAGATAGAAAGGTATCATAACCCTATGAGTATAAAATATAGTCAAAACTTTTTATCAAGCAGTTTATATACGATGATAATCAACCACGGGTGTGTCCCATCGGGCAAACGATAGGCTTTGGCCCATCGGTAACTTCTTTAGCAGCTTCCGTTGGCAGATGAATAGCTGGCAGGCGTTTGTCACGTGGAATGTCTTGCTCTCTACGCAGCGTATTTACTTGTATATGCGGCCATTGTGTGGTGCTTCCATTGGATCCAAACATGAATTCGAAGAACACTATCTGCTGATACTGCAATTGGTCAATCCACTTTTGAGTTTCTTCGTCATAAACTTCCTCCAACCACATTTTAAATTGCATACGAACTACTTTGCAGTAGCGGTCAATCATGACATTGTTTGCAGTGGAACCTTGAAGACCAGTAGGATGTTGCGTATCTAGCTCAATCAAATCGTATCGCTTGAATTTCAATTTATTGTTAGCATCGGTCAATTTCAGGTTAGGCTGCACAGTATACGGGAACTTAGCACCAAATTGGTCGTAGTTGAAGATTTTCTCGAAATAGGCACGTGCACTGTTAACACCACTTTCTTCAGGACCTCCACCTGGGCTTTGATCCTCACGCGGGAGTTTGGTCCACTCCGGTTTTTCACGGCTATTCGGAATAAGAGTAGGACCGTCTCCAGGTGCTTGGGCTTGTATGCCCATAGTTGGTGAAATTGACAGCGAAGCAGGATCCCAAAGTGGGGCAATCTCAAAACCTTCTACTCCTTTATCTTTATCTAAATCAACTGACTTAAAATTGCCCATCAGATGGATGGTTGTGCCGTGCGGGATTACGCCCGAACGCGAGATAGTGTAAGGCGGCACGAACTGTGGTCCAAGTTGCCCGGGGCCCAATACAGGTTCCGCACCGTCTATTTCTACTGATTTTTCATCAGATTTATGGCTGAAAAGTGAACGCGGGTTTTGGTAAGGAGTTTTATCATCCCAGGGCATTTGGTTTTGACCAAGCCAGAGGTACATCCCATTTTCAAAGTGTTGAAGTGCGTTGTCATTGTCGATGATTGCCGTTTCGTATTTCACGGCACCATTAAATTGCTCATTTGATCCTCCTCGGTTACGAACAGGAGCATTCACTTGTGTGAACTTGAGCTGCTCCCTGTACGCCTGAGATTTGAAATGGAAAATCCCAAAGATCGTCTCTGAAGATGTGCCTGGTGATGGCATGGGTGTGGTGTGCAATCCAGTAGGACCTCCTTTCCAATTTACCCATGTGCCATGGAGTTTCGACAAAATTCCGAATTGCGCCCCATTGGTCGGATTATCAGTATTGGGCAATCCTTCGTTCCACTCTGGGTAGGGTTTCACGGATGATTTTTGTTTTTCCTTTGAATTACTCATATCGTTTTTATTTTTAAATATCTTCTACTCATAAGGCTTTTCGATTTCCGCCTCCCATTGAATTGACTGAATGAGAACAGTCCGTTTTTTTAGAGTGGGTTCTGCTCCACTTTTTTTTGGGTTTTTTGTCTCGTTGAGTGCTCAGCCCTTTGGCTTTCGCAGACCGTATTTTGTTTTAAACTTGCCCATAACGTTTTCCAAGCAGGCGTCCGTTTTTTGCTATGTCAAGTTACACATTTGAGCGTTAACCCGCAAAAAATGGTCGCTTGCTTGGTGTTATAACTTGGCCGCCGCACACAGTTTCATACAGGTGCGTGTCCGCATACATTTATTTTGTCAACCTTTAAAACAATGATGCTCGTCCTCGTCTACAAGTTTTAAAAAGTCGGTCAATTTTTTAACCGTCGGTTTTGGATCATAAGCGTACCATTTAAGGTCTTGACGTAACCAATAAACCTTCCAAATGTTTTTTTCTTTAACGAATGTCGCTTTGGCATAGTCGTGTGTCTGAATAACTTTTGGGTCGTCCCACTTAGGTCGAATTTCATGCAGGAAAACACTTTGGTCTTTGATTTCGTAACCAAGATCAAGCTTATGTCTGATGTCGGGGCGAGGTCTGACTTTGGTAATGTAATTTTCCATTGTCTCGATGATGTCGACCGATTTTGTTATGTCCAGAGCCATGATAAATATTTTTGTCGAGCGAAATTTTTTTGTCTACCGGGATTTGTCCCGGCGGCTTAGTTATAACGGTTTGTAGATTTGCGATGGGCGGGATTTTTAGCGCTAATGCTTATGCGGAGTACAAAACTTTCGGCTACTACTAAACTGTCTGCAGAGCCCGAAAACCCGCCTAGTGCAAATGTGCTGTTAGCGGTTGGGCAATTACTTAGATCGATGAAATAATCTGTACAATACACTGCTTTTGCTATTTAAAATTAATAAGTTCATTCTGCCATAAAAAAACAATGATTTTTTTTGTTTTTTCAGCTGTCAGGCGGGATTTAAGTTGATTTTCAGCTTCGGATATTGTTTTATTGTCTATTTCTAGTAATAACCCGAGTAACGGTAAATCTTCGATAAATGAAATCGGAGTCGATAAGGAAGGATGATGTATGGCCGGTATTATTTGTACCAGGTCATCCTTAACCCCATACATGGTTTTGTAATCTATATCTTTTGCAATTTGAATAGTGCAGGATCCCAGTTTTTGTATTACCAAGTCAACAGGTAATTTGGCTTTTGTTGAAACAGCTGTTGGAGGCAGAGCGAGATTTCGGATCAGGTTTTGAAGAAACTCATTCGTACTATCGGCTTGCCCGGGTACAAACGATTTTCGTAACATCCAGAAGTCATTATTTTCTTTAGCCGCCCATGCCGTATTGTAGTACCCTGCTGTCCAGTGGGTATGATGAACTATAGATTCAATCAATTTTTCTTCATAAAAGCCTTTGGCCAGTGTTTCATCACCGGTTTTTAGTAAAGTGTTTATAGCTATAGCTGTTTGCAGGGAAAAACGCATAGCTTTTTCCACACCGCTGGAAGATAAAGGGTCAATAGCAAAAGCGGCCTCCCCGGTTTTTATAAATTGATTAAGCCAGGGCTGCCGGGCTGTATAAGATGTGGTAGAACAGGTTTCTATAACTGCTCCACTCAGGTAGTTTTCCGCCTGTTTTAATAATTCCGATTGTTGAAGCAGTTGCTCAAAATGTTGCATGATACTTCCATTAATACCGGCTCCGTCACAAAAAGCCATAATGCGATACATTTTCTCTGTTACTGGTGAGCCCCAGAACCAACCTTCTCTTATAACCTCTACCAGGGTGCAAAAAGGCATGTGCTGTGCTGGTACATGTGTCCATATTGCCACAGAAGAAGGGGCAGTGTGAAATCGCTGATTCAGCAAGGTTCCTTTGCGGCCTCTCGCATCAAGGATTACTTTAGTCTTAACAGTTAAGGTATTTTGCCCCTGCTTTATTTGTACGTGCCACATTTCATGGGTGAAATGAAAATGATCGGCCAGAGCCGGCTGCAACAGAGATAATCCTCTGCTTACTGCCAGTTTTAATAATTCACTATCCAGTATACTTCTATCAACAATAATACCTCCACTAAGCTTTTCAGGGTGTTGGTATACCTGCCTGCGCTGTTCCCAAATGATCGAAGCAGGTACATGGTGCAAGTAAGCTTCGTTTTCGAGCAGGTGATCTGCCCGGAGGTACTCAAAAATGTTTCGTATACCCGGCGACAAGGACTCGCCAATCTGGGCACGCGGAAAAATTTCACTTTCCAGAAGCCCGACGGTATTCCCCATTTCCTTTAATCGCAAGGCACAACACACTCCTGCCGGGCCTGCGCCCAATACCAATACATCTAGTTCTGCAGGAAAAATGTTCATGCTTCCGGCTGTTTGTACCACTCTGGTTTTAAGCGCGACAGGCGTTCATAGGCCTGGATAGTGTAATACAACCAGGAGCGGATATAATTACAGGCTGGCCGACCCTTTTCAATTACTTCGTGGTGACATCCACCTCCACATAAATAACGAGCCCAACACTGCGAGCAGGGCTGCTGGGTATGTACATGGCGCGAAGTCAGCCAGATGTTTTGAGCATCGCTGTCAATGCCTAGTTTCAAGTTGCCCATTTTCCCTGCAGTCTCATTAACAAAACGATGGCATGCAAATAATTCCTCATCAGCAGAAACACCCATGTAACCGGCACCGGCACCGCAGGGATAAGGGCGGTGCGTGTTCTGGTCTATTTCACGTAAAGCATTCAGCATATTCAAAAAAGGATAGCGTTTGCCGGCCAACACCTCTTGTTCGAATTTTAAACCACAGGCTATCATGTTTTCCAACATCAGATTTAAGCTCTCTTCATCCATTTCGCCTTTGCCACTTGATGATCGTAAAAGAGGTGAAAAGCCAACGCTGTGAAAACCCATACGAATAAACTCATCCAGTGCTTCTGTTAAACCATTGTTGGCCGGAGTAACTGTGACCCTTGCCGATACCTGCATTTTTTGTTGGATGGCCAGTAAGGGCTGAATGTTTTTGATGATGGATGCATAACTACCTCGCCCTCCTTTCATAGGACGCTGCGCATCATGCTCTTGGCCTATGCCATCCAGGCTTACCGTAACCGAAAAGCCATATTCTTCAAAGAATGCGGCATCTTCCGGAATAACTAGTGTGCCATTGGTAGTAATGGAATAACTAACACGTATATTCCTTTTCGCTGCCTGTTCATCAGCATAGGCTGTTGCCGCCTTTATGGTCATGCGATTAATAAGAGGCTCGCCACCCAAAAAGGTAAGCTGGGTTTTTCCGCCTTCGGGGCAGTTTTCCAATAAAAGGTCAATGGACTTAAATGCGGTATCTGCTGACATGTTTTTTGCCGGGCCTCCAAAATCGCCCTGATCGGCATAACAGTAGGTACAACCCATGTTGCATTTTTGTGCAATAGATAAAGAAAGGGCATGAAGAGGAGGACTGACCAGGGGCTCTTCTGTAATATAGGGCGGGGCATATAATCCCAGACGAACAAGTTCATTGTTTATCCCCGCCTCATCCTGATGTTGGAGTAAAGTGGCAAAGGTTCTTTCGGTTTGCTCATCAATAGAAATAAGCCGGCTGCCATTGGGCAGAAACAACTGCGTTTGTTGTCCGCCATGTATTAGCTGAATAGTTGCAGAGCGTGGCCGAGAACGGGCAGCAATAAAATCTGTCAGTGGCCGGGCTAAAGGATCTGATTTTTGCGAATTTTTTATATGAACTTCTTCCAGCATTAGTTCTTTTTACGGGTTTTAGGCTTAGGTTCTTCACTCTTCAATTCGTCCTTGCCTTTTATGATAAAATTCAATTCACCTTGCCAGTTTTTAAATAAGTCATCGTAAGAGAGTAAACGGGAATCTGTACGGTCGTCTGGAATATACTTACCCGTACGTTTTTTTGCCATCCACATATCGCCAGTACTTAATCCATTTTCGTCGGGAACAATGTTTACAAAATCGGGACGACTGGCAGCCCAATAATAACAGGCACATTCGCGGTAATCATTTTGCCAAGGAGCACAAAGCCCTTGTGTAAGTTCGCCTGGTTTGAGTATATCGTCGGAGAAGGCAGCTGTATTACCTTCAAAAATGTGGTTGACTTCTAGCGTAACAGCAATATATTTTTCCGGGTCATTTAGTTCGTCAAGATTCACTATTACTTCTTCTTTGGAGGCTTGTGCAGTAAAATGACAGACAACTTTTTTTCCTTGTTTCTGTAATACGTTTACCATTGAGTTCGACCATTCCATAAATGATACTCCGTTGGGATTCGATTCGGTTTTCAGCGCCACGTTACTGCCTTCAGGGAATTGTGGCCCAAAGGTTTGTACCATGGTTGCCTGTCCTTCAATAGCTACCAGCCGATGGTGCACCAGGTGCTTGAATTTCTGACTACTGGCTTCAATTACATAGTTATTGTTTTCAATTAATACTATGCCCTTAAAAGCTCTCCGCCATAAATTCCGGAAATCGAATTCGAGTCCGGGAAAACAATTGGAAATAGCAGTAGAAGGCAATATGCAAATTGGATTGCCTTCGCCGCGGTAGTGTAATTGCCCTACTAGGTTATCCGCTTTCAGTGGCGACTCCTGTTCGTCTGAAACAGCGGGCCGGAAAAGAAAACCACTGGCCGCTTTAATCACTTTATTAATTTGTCGTTTGGTAAAAGTAAGAGAGCGTCCGTCGGCACCGCGCATCAGCGCAGGCATTTTACGCAGGGTTTTACTGGAAAGGTCGCCTATTTCATCTGGGCGCCTGAGCACATCTGCAAACCAGGGAGTAGCACCGGAGCTCAGCCCCATAAATACTCGTTCGTGCAATAATTGCAGGGCAATGTTATCTACCAGCGAAGTGGCCATAATGGGCTCATATAAACGGCCAAAATCATTAGTGTTTTGGCGTACCATGGTACTGGCCACATTTTGTTTGCCATCGTAACTATTGCCGTTCATAATGGTGGTGTTCATTAAACGGATAGTTTCAAATGCCCGACGTATAATATCTTCCGCCTCTTCTACACTTACCTCACCTTCAACATCAGTACTGAGCAGAATCTGTTCAAGTTCATCTGTTACTACCCGTATAGGTAAAGTATCGGGTGCAAAAGCAGGTGGTCCAGCACTAATGTGGGCTCTGGCACTCAGGGTTTCTTTAGCGGACACCTTCAGGTTTACTGTCACAAAACCATCACACTCATCATCTAGGTAGCCCCAACTCACCTGGCTGCCATCGGCAGCGGCATAACCTGCAAAAATTTGTGCCGGATTGGTATATAGCGGATTGGGGCTGCTACCTTCCGAATAACCCCGCCATTTGCCCTTTTTTATATCGTATATAACCTGCTCTTCACTGGTAATAATGGGATCGTCTACTTCTGTTTTGGCATCTGTATGCCTTTTCAAACTCGAACCATATACCTTGCCTCCGCCTGGAGTAAAACGGAAACGAATTTCCGGATGCTCTTTATCAGGTTTAATGTATTGTACCGAACCCAGTGGCAGGGTTTTTCCCTTAATAAAGTTTTTACATTCGGCCAATAAGGGCTTTAATTCATGTGTTTGAATATGTTGAATAGCCGCCGACATTTTATCGTTAGCATCGCCGGTTCTTCTGTATATTTTTATATTGCCTACTTCTACATCCCAGCTCAGGTTTTTTAAACCCAAACCGGCTTTTTTCAGAAGTGCTTCGGTAAGCGGAACCAAAGTGTCGGTTTTTTCGTCGGTTAGGGCAAATACTTCCAGAAAGGGGGCGGCAGGGTGGATTTTACCTTGTTTGTCGGCCAAAGAATGAGCCTCTTTAAATTTTATGGCTGAAGGAAGCGAAGCTTTTATGGTTCCAGTTTTCGGATCGACTACAAATGTTTTTTTCGGAACTATAGTTCTGAAGTCGAGTGGTTTTTCTTCGGGTAGTTCCAGGTCGTATGCCTGAAGCGGAGTTGCTGATTCGCCCAAACGACCAATGGCTATGGGCGGAAGTATTCTTAACTGAAGTATTTTCATAATCGAAATCTTTTTAATGTATGGGTAACTATTAATAGAATAAAAGCCTTGCTACGGTATTCGAATTTGTGTTTAAGCCGGCCAGGTTTCGGTTAACAATAATATAGATTGCAACAATTTATTGTCAGACTCCTGTAAAGCATTTAGGTATTGTATATGTTGCTGGTTTTTTGTCTGTTTAAGTTCGTGAATAATGTTCAAAGCAGCTTCAATCAGATCTTGATGCACTTTCCATCGATTAGGCTCGCCAAAAGGCAGGTCAAAGGTGTAGGGTAGGGTGAAGGTTGGCCCGGCCATTTTTTTACTGCCCGGAGCCAAGGGTTTTTGAACCAGAATGCCGGATATACTTTTCAGGTTATACATTTCGCCAAAGGCTGAATTGATAATCAGTCCACGTGGAGCAGAAGCTCCGGAACTGCTCAGCCCGTTATCCAGCAGAAAACTGTGATTCAGAAAATTCAACAGCAGACGATAACGTATATCAAATAATTGCGCCCAAAGCACGGCTTCCGGATTGCTTATTCGGTCGTTTTCAGTTTGCAGGGGCGGCTCTTTAGTCGGAAGCGCTTCTGCATCATCTGCCTTACTTCCCGTGTAGGGATTTGTAGCTACATTGCGAGCGGGTTCCAACGTGTTGCCACTTTCTTTGAGTAAAAATTTATACTCCTTATAGATATGCAGGAAACGCTCAAAGTGAGAAGGGGTACCAGAACTGACATCTTCGCCCTCACCCTGCTCGGCAATTTGCGAAAGGGCATTGTAAGCATCGTCGCGCGAGAGTAATGGCGCTACCAATACATCCGGACTTTTGGTATACATGCCTTTTCCGTCGCTGCCCCTGCTGCCACCAGTATAACCACGGCCCCACTCGTCAAATTTGGCTTGATAGGGATAAGTAGCAGCCTTAAAGGTTTCATCGGAAATGACTTCCGGGTCATTAATCAATTGCAACAATACTTTAAATAAGGCACCAACAGTATGCGGATCGGACACCTGGGCATTAACACGAGCAATTATTTCTTTTGCCAAAGGGTCACCACTTTGCAACCAGTCGGTAGGGGCTTCGGCATATATATATTTTGCCAGTGAATCCAGCGAAAATTTTTCTAGGGTGAAAGGAAAAGGATAAAACGGTGAGTCCCAAGGATAACTTTCTCTGCCGAAGTTAAGCGGAGCCCCGATTACTTTTAATACATTTTGCACAGAAACAAAGTGCCCCATCTCTTCTTTGGCAATACCCAGAATAATGTTTTGCCAGCTATGAACCTGCTCGCGGTATTTTTCGGCTATTTGCGGACCGCCTAAACTGTAAGCCGAGTAAAGGTACTGTATCATCAGCCCCTGTTCAATTTCGGCATCGATATGCAGAAGCATGGTAATATAATCTTTGCCATTAAACTCTGATGGCACCTTAAACTTAAGGGAGCCGGAAGATGTCTGGCTTTTTAAAGCTTGACCTGCCTTAAGCAAAGTATGTTTAGCTTCGGGTGTACTATGCCGGGTGGCTTCTGCCCATTCCCGAATAGGGGCAATATACCGGCTTCTTTTTTTATCGTTGTACATAAATTTTATTATTTTTAATGATACTAAATATAATTTAAATCTTTTTCTCGTTTTTTGCCTGACCGCTAACGGTTTACGTATTGGCGATAGTGGGGCATTTGGAAAACATCAGCCCAACTTTTGCACAAATGCCCAATAGAATTACAAATGTCGAGTTTACAACTGTTAGC
>JBJTTC010000027.1:0-11069 GCA_046079965.1 Sediminibacterium sp.
ATTAATAATTCTGTACCCCTGGTGATAGAAACAGCCCGCATGTATATTGGCAATCCGGGAAAAATCAGAATCATATACGGAGATCTTACCAATGAGACATCTACGGGTTATTCTTATATCCCACAGTATACAACAATAATAGATGCCCCTGCCACTTCACCTAACCCACAACCAGGGTTAGTAGCAGAGAATAATCCCTTAGATTCGGGTGCTATTTTCCGCCTCAACATCCCGGTTACCACAACCGGCGACCATATAATTATATTACAATGTATTAGAGGTGATGGCAGGTTTGACAGCGCCTCCATTTTCCGTAACAATCAAATTACCACTTCCAATACTTATCCCATATCCATTCCCGGAGTAATGTCTATAACAGGTAACAGCGTTACACCCGGTGCCAATCAGCCCTGGCAGTTTTATTATTTCTTTTACGATATGCGCATCAGAACACTGGATTGTACAAGTGACCGGGTAGCTGTAACTGCTGCAACTCCGGTTGCACCTGTCGTTACTCAGCAGGGCGACTCACTGGTATCATCTTACAATACGTCAAATCAATGGTACCTCAACGATTCTTTACTCGTAGGCGCAAATGCCAAATCTTATAAACCAACTAAATCTGGTGCCTACAAAGTGGTTGTCTTTGACACCTTTGGATGCCAGCTTACTTCCAATACATTCAATGTAACCCTCACCGCCCTTGCAGAGCAACTGGCAGAAGAAATTAAACTTCGCATTTCACCCAACCCTAATAAGGGACGATTCAACCTTTCCTTTACTGTAGACACGCGAGCAGACCTTTGGATAGACATAATTGACCCCGGCGGCAATAAGGCCTTCTCTGCCAACCAACCTAATTTCATTGGAAACTATTCCAAAGAAATATCACTGCCTCAACTGTCCTCTTCTATGTATCTGGTGAGAATACAGCACAATAAAAAAGTATATATTAAGAAACTGGTGTTGCAACGATAGTTGTCGTACACATTTTATACTTAAGGCCGGTAAACTTTTTACCGGTCTTTTTGTTGGAAGAATCTAACGCAATAGCCGAAAACTCACACTACACAAGAAAACTGTTCGTTTATATACCTTTGTAACCTAATAACCAACAAAAATGGCAGAACCCTGGCGAACCGGCACGGTGATCAAAATAGAAAATGAAACTCCCAATTGCAGGAGATTTTGGATCCAGGTTCCTGAAATTGAATCCTTTGATTTTATTCCGGGACAATTTGTAACACTGGACCTCCCCATTCATGAACAAAAAAACAAACGCTGGAGAAGTTATTCCATTGCTTCTGCACCCGATGGTACCAATGTGTTTGAATTGGTCATCGTTTATTTGGAAGGTGGCCTGGGAACTACCTATCTATTCAATAAAGTAACACTGGAAACAGAAATTCTTTTGCGAGGTCCTCAGGGCAAATTTGTCTTGCCGGAGATGTTAGACCAGGATATCTACCTGATATGCACCGGCACAGGCATTGCCCCCTTTCGATCCATGGTACACTGGCTTCACCACCATAAAAAGCCACACCAGGACGTACACCTTGTCTTTGGATGCAGAAAATTTGAAGACGGACTATACATAGAAGAATTACAGGAACTATCAGCGAATGAGCCCGGGTTTCATTTTCATCCATGTTATTCCCGCGAAGCGGAAGTGCCTGCCGGGGCCTACAAAGGCTATGTTCACCAGGTGTATGAAGAACTGACCAACAAAGGTGCCATTCCTGCTAAATTTTATCTCTGCGGCTGGAAAAACATGATAGATGAAGCCAAGGAAAGAATTACTGCCCTTGGTTATGATAAAAAAGCCATCCACCTGGAAATCTACGGATAAAAAATCGGTCTTTTATCTGGAGTGAGCGTGGCTCTCTTATACCAGTTGTGCACTCACCAGTTCACGCACCTGACTCATCAATACTCTTTCCTGAACCATGCTGTCCCGATATCGAATGGTTACAGTTTTGTCCTCCAGTGTTTGGTGATCAATGGTAACACAGAAAGGAGTACCTATGGCATCTTGCCTGCGATAGCGTTTGCCTATGGCATCTTTTTCTTCATAAAAACATTTAAAGTAGGGCTTACATTCATTCATCAGTTCTCGTGCCACCTCGGGCAATCCATCTTTTTTGGTCAAGGGTAAAATGGCCAACTTAACTGGTGCCAATACTGGTGGAATATGTAATACTACCCTACTATCTGTTGAGCCATCCTCTTTCTGAATGACCTCTTCTTCATAGGCATGCGATAAAATCAATAAAAACATGCGGTCGAGGCCGATAGAAGTTTCAATTACATACGGCACATAATTCTGATTGATCTCATTATCGAAATATTGCAATTTCTTTTTACTATAAAGTTGGTGCTGCGTTAAATCAAAATCACTGCGCGAATGAATACCTTCTACTTCCCTACAACCAAAAGGAAAGGAAAACTCAATATCACATGCTTCTTTAGCATAGTGTGCCAGTTTTACATGATCATGGAAACGGAATTTTTCAGCCGGAATTCCTAATCCAAGGTGCCATTGCAACCTGGCTTCCTTCCAGTATCGATACCACTCACCTTCTGTTCCGGGGCGAACAAAGAATTGCATTTCCATTTGCTCGAATTCCCGCATGCGGAAAATAAATTGACGGGCTACAATCTCATTCCTGAATGCCTTACCTGTCTGGGCTATCCCAAAAGGAATCTTCATGCGCGCAGTCTTCTGCACATTCAAAAAGTTAACGAAAATTCCTTGTGCAGTTTCCGGGCGCAGGTAAATAGTATCCGATTCATCAGCCACTGAACCCAACTGAGTTGAAAACATCAAATTGAATTGCCGTATATCTGTCCAGTTCCCCGTACCACTTAGACTGCATACAATCGATTCTTCTTTGATCAACTGCAGTAATCCTGCAAAATCTTCTGCCGCAAGCAATGTATCCATCTTTGAAAGCAAGACCGCTGCTACCTCTTCATTTCCTTGTTTGCTCAACTCTTCAGCCTTGGCTTCAATGAGATGATCGACCCTATAACGTTTTTTACTGTCCTTGTTGTCAATCATCGGATCACTAAAATTATCCACGTGACCACTGGCTTTCCACGTGGTTGGATGCATGAAAATAGCAGCATCTATTCCCACAATATTTTCGTGTAACTGCGTCATGCTCTTCCACCAATGGTCACGAATGTTCTTCTTTAACTCACTTCCATATGGACCATAGTCATATACAGCACCAAGGCCATCGTAAATTTCACTGCTGGGAAAAACAAATCCATACTCTTTGGCATGGGAAATAATTGCGGGCAATAATTGATCTGAAGGGGTTGTCATAGCGGAGCAAAAATACAAGATTAGCATTGGTTTACGAAACAGAACAGGGATTAGCCGATTCCACCTCCTCCCTGCCCGCTGCTATGAATCATATTGCAACCGGACTTGATTTTTCAGTACTTTTAAACAAATGAATTATATGTACCGGTTATTGCTTCCCGCTCTTTTGTTCGCCAACTTGCTGATGGCACAGAATAGTTCTGAATACCCCGATGACTACCTCTCCCCCGCATTTCATGCGGGCAGAAGAGCTGCCTTTCGGGAAAAAATGCCGGAACGCTCGGTGGCCCTGGTCTTTGCTTCCCCACAAAAAGTCCGCAACAACGACGTCAACTATATCTACGCCCCCAGTAAAAACCTTTATTACCTCACCGGACTGGAAGAACCCAATGCCTTGTTGCTACTATTCAAACAACCTGTTACTCTTCTTGGCAAAACAGGTACTGAATTCATTTTCGTGCAACCACGCAACCCGCAAAGAGAGATGTGGACCGGAAAAATCTTGGGACCTTCTGGTGTGATGCAAAAATATCAAATGGAAAATGTGTTTACCACCGATCAGTTCTCCGGTAAGTTGCTTGATTTTGCTCAATTAGATACCATCATCACTTCCTTCCGTACTGAACAGATTTTATTCAAATATCCGGGACGTGGAGATTTGCTGGCGAATATGGCGGCTTCTCTGGACAGCGCCCTGCTGCAGGCAGGAAAAACACCCATGCCCTCACCTGCTACTGCTATCCTGCACCAGCTCAGAGGTATCAAGCAACCGGAAGAAATTGCCCTCATGGAAAAAGTGATCAACATGAGTGTTGAAGGACACAACCGGGTCATCAGAACGATACAACCCGGCATGCATGAATATGATGCCCAGGCATTGATGGAATATGAATTCAAGAGCCACGGCTCAGAGTATGTGGGATATCCGAGCATCAATGGTTCGGGTGCCAACTCCTGCATATTACATTATGAAACCAACCAGCGGACCCTGCTAGATGGAGATTTGTTGCTGAATGATTGCGGTGCAGAATACCATGGCTATAGCGCTGATGTTACCCGCACCATTCCGGTCAACGGCAAGTTCAGTCCGTAACAAAAAATCATCTACGAATTAGTACTAGCGGCACAGGATGCTGCCTTTGCGGTATCTAAGCCGGGCAATCATTTCAGTGACCCGCACAATGCAGCGCTGAAAGTAATCACTGCAGGTTTGAAACAACTAGGCATTATTCAGAGTGATAACAAAGCGAGAATGTATTTCCCACATGGCACATCTCACCACCTGGGCCTGGATGTGCATGATATGGGGAGCCGCTCAACATTACAACCCGGTATGATATTTACTGTTGAACCGGGCGTTTATATTCCGCCAAATAGCAATTGCGATAAAAAATGGTGGTCGATTGGTGTTCGCATAGAAGATGACTTGCTCATCACCAATGATGGTTACCGCAATCTTTCTGCAGGTGCCCCCCGTTCAGTAGAAGAAATTGAAAAAATGGCGAAGTCTGCCGGAAAAAAGAAAAAGGCACTATAATCCATTAAAGGGTTAAGGAGGGCTGAGCTGTTGATTTCCGACTAAGGCAATGCCTTCTAACAGCTATTGCAACTTTTTGTTTTGCAGGTGCCTGTCTGCATCCCGACTTGTTTTCTTGTCGAAATTTTTCTCCAGTGCTTCTGTAAGATTGACACCGGTCTGGTTGGCAAGACAAATCAAAACCCAAAGAACATCAGCCATCTCATCAGCCAACCCATGACCTTTATCTGATTCCTTTTCTGATTGCTCGCCATAGCGACGCACCATGAGCCGGCTGAGCTCACCCACTTCCTCCATCAAAATACCCAAATTGGTCAGCTCATTGAAATAACGCACTCCAATGGTATTGATCCAACCATCGACTCTTTCCTGTGCTTCCTGCAAGGTTATACTCATACACGAATTTTTTTTACTCTTTGTTTTTAGAATCCATCCAAATTGTTACAGGTCCGTCATTGATTAAACTTACCTGCATATCTGCACCAAAAACACCGGTAGCTATCGACCTCCCCAGTAAAGTCGTCAATGCCTGAATCAGGTCTTCATATAGCGGAATGGCAATTTCAGGACGGGCAGCGCGGATATATGAAGGACGGTTCCCTTTTTTTGTCAGGGCATGCAATGTGAATTGACTGATTAATAAAATCTCTCCGCCCGTTTCAAGACAACTTTTATTCATCACCCCCTGCTCGTCAGGGAATATGCGCAACTGTACAATTTTACCGGCGATCCAATTCACATCCTCCCGATCGTCTGCTTCTTCTATTCCCACAAGTACCAGCAAACCCCTTCCAATACTACCCCTGACCTGCTGCTCAACTTCAACGGAAGCCCTTGAAACACGCTGTACGACAATTCTCATAATGAATCAAATGATTTGTGCGAACTTTACGATATGAAGATAGTTATAACCCCTGAAATACAGTTCCAGACTGCCCGCAGCGGCGGGAAGGGGGGACAAAACGTCAACAAGGTAGAGACCATGGTAGAAGGAAGATGGCATGTGGAATCATCGCACCTTCTTACGCCCGAACAAAAAGAGTGGATACAACAACGCCTGGCCAATCGCATTTTACAAGATGGTTGCCTGCTGGTAAAATCGCAGACATACAGAAGCCAGTGGAGCAACAAACAAGAGGTGATTGAAAAAATGAACAGATTGGTGGCCAAAGCTCTGTTGAAACCAACCATTAGAAAAGCAACACAACCCACCGCGGCATCCAAAGAAAAACGGCTGGAAACAAAAAAAAGGACTTCCCTCAATAAAATTTTGAGGAAGAAAATAAATCGTGACGAATGAGATGGTTTGGGACCATATTTGTTTTGTGCCTGTTGGTACTACCTCCGCTCATGAGCTTTCAAAAACCGGAGGCAGCTCCATCACTCAATATAATTATACAACCTATCTGCGGAAACAGGCCATTCCATTTTGATAGCAGCTATGTCAATGCCGCAGGCGAATCTTTTCAAATAACTAAATGTCTTTTTTATCTATCGAACTTTTCAGTAACTTATAGTGATGGAAAAAAGAGAAAGATGCCGGCGAGTTATTTCCTCATCGATCTATCAGATAGCAGCAGTTGCCGGATTCAACTACCGATTGAAAATAAAAAAATACAATCCTTACATTTCTTACTCGGCATTGATAGTGCTACAAATGTGAAAGGCATTCAGAAAGGAGTGCTGGATCCTGTCAGGGGAATGTTCTGGACCTGGAATACCGGGTATGTAATGGCTAAGATGGAAGGCAACTCTCCTGTTTCCACCATGCCCGGAAAAAAATTCTCTTACCATGTTGGTGGTTTTGCAGGGAACCAAAATGTGGTAAAATCAATTGATCTCAACATGACTGGTAATAAGGACCTCAAGAAGGAGCATTCAATTGTTTTGCTGGCAGATTTGATGCACTGGTTCAATGGACCTTCCCCACTTTCAATTGCAGCCCAGTCCACATGTCATTCTCCCGGTGAACTCGCACAAAAGATTGCAGGAAATTATCAATCCATGTTCAGCCTACAAACAACACCTACCCCATGAAAAGAATGAACCTGGTATTGCTGCTGATGATTGGTACCTGCATTGCCTGGGTGAAGGCAGGTGAATGGTGGGTGGAAACTCATCCTGTAAAACTGACGGTGCCCAAGGGCTGGCCGGCACCTGTCTATGACTTCAAAGAAAATCCGCTCACGCGGGAAGGAATTGCATTGGGCAAGCAATTGTTTTATGACCCGATTTTAAGTAAAGACGGAACAATATCCTGTGGGAGTTGTCATCAATCTTTTGCAGGCTTTGCGACGTATGATCACCCACTGAGTCATGGCATCAACAATGGCTTTACCAACCGCAATGCACCAGGGATTGTAAACATGGCTTGGCAGAAAAATTTTATGTGGGATGGGGGCATATTGCACCTCGATCTTCAGCCCCTGGCTCCCATAACGGCTGACAATGAAATGGGAGAGACCATTGCAGGTGTTTTGGAGAAACTCAACAAGAATCAAGCTTACAGAAAAAAATTTCAAGCAGCATTTGGTGTACAAAAAATATCGACGGCTGAATTGGGAAAAGCACTGAGTCATTTTGTAGTTACCCTCGTAAGTTACAACAGCAAATACGACCGGGTGATGCGGGGAGAAGCCCGGTTCATTTTACCCGAGCAGCTCGGCTATGAGATATTTCAAAAAAAATGCGCCACTTGTCACCCTCCCCCCTTGTTCACCGATTTTAGTTTCCGCAATGCCGGACTGGAATTCGATGAAACATTGCAAGACAAAGGGAGAATGACCATTACCGGTAAGAAAGAGGACTCCCTTGCTTTCAAGGTTCCCAGTTTGCGCAACGTGGCATTGAGCTTTCCTTACGGTCATGATGGAAGATTTTCAACGTTGCAAAATGTTTTTAATCACTATAGAAATAGCCGGCCGCGGCCTGCTGGAACAGATCCCCTATTACAAAATGGGATAGCGCTGAGTAATTTTGAGATCGGACAATTAACTGCATTTCTCAATACTTTGACAGATTCAACTATCGTGAACAATCCTGCATTCCTTCCTGAAGAACTAAATCGCAGGCAAAAACAGGAAAGGGATGTACACAGGAACAAAGGAGATTGATTACTTTCGGTATGAATTCAAAAAAAATGTAAGAAGACGGTGAGTGGAATAAAAAAATTAGCGGGACAAACCATGTGGTATGGAGTCAGCACCATGGCCGGCAGACTCATCAATTACCTGCTGACCCCGTTTCTCACCTACCAGTTCAGTACGGCACAATATGGAGAGATGTCATTGATTTATGCTATCATTCCTTTTATGAATGTCATCTTCACTTATGGAATGGAAACGGCATATTTCCGATTTACAAAAGATCATCCACGCGATGCTGTCAATAATACAGCAGCCACCTCACTCCTCCTGACAACACTGGTGTTAACAGGTATTTTGATCTTGATGGCGCGTCCATTAGCCGCTTTACTACAATTACCCGAACACCCCGAATATGTTTGGCTGGCTGCGGGCATTATTGCTACTGACGCACTTTGCATAGTACCCTTTGCACAATTGAGACAGCAAGGAAGGCCCAGCCGTTTTGCATACATCAAGATCGGAGGCATACTCGGTAATATTTTTTTCGTCATCTTTTTTCTTTCACTATGGCCTGCCTGGTTATCAAAACATCCCGACCATTTCAGTGCTTCCTGGTACAAACCAGCAGCCGCAGTTTTTTATGTGCTCCTGGCCAATATGATTCAAAATTGTTTGGTACTTCTATTACTGAGTAAGGAATGGAGTAGATTTCAGTGGAAGTTAGATAAAGAGCTTTGGTGGAAGATGATCAGCTATGGGTGGCCTTTAATTTTTGCCGGACTGGCGGGTATGGTGAATGAAACTTTTGATCGGATTATGTTGGGCTGGTGGGCACCGGTGAAAGGAACAGAAGCGGCTCAAACAGAAGTAGGTATCTATTCAGCTTGTTATAAGTTATCCATCCTGATCACCCTTGGCAGACAGGCATTTAGCCTGGGTGCTGAGCCATTCTTTTTTAGACTCGCAGAGAAAGAAGATGCACCCAAACAGTATGCCCGTGTGATGAAGTTTTTTGTGATTACCCTATGCCTGATGTATTTGATGGTCATGTTGTACCTAGACTATTGGAAATACTTCATACAAAATCCTGCCATGTGGATAGGGCTAAAAGTAGTTCCCCTTTTGTTGCTCGCCAATATTTTCCTGGGGGTATATTATAATCTCAGCGTGTGGTACAAGCTCGCCGATAAAACATCTGCCGGTGCCTGGATCACTTTTGTAGGTGCATTGATAACGTTGGTGATTAATTATTGGGGAATACCACTCTATAGTTATATGGCATGTGCATGGGCAACGGTGGCATGTTACGGCAGCATGATGATCATCAGTTACTATTGGGGGCAGAAAGTTTATCCCATCCCCTATCAGGTGATCCGCTTACTCGGATATGTAGTATTGGTGGTTGTAATCGGACAAGTTTTCGAGTGGTTAATGAGTGGAATGGAAATAAGTAAAGTAATGCGCTTTGTGGTATCTTCTATACTTATCATTCTCTTCATAGGTATTGTAGTATTGGCAGAAAAGGAAGAGCTGAAAAAAATTCCATTGTTCAAACAATGGTTACAATAATGTATGGCAGAAGATTTACAAGTAATTTCAGGAAGTAAACAAGAGCAATACGAAGCACTGTTGCCTCAATTAGAAGCATTGATCAGCGGAGAGCGCGATCTCATTGCGAATCTGGCGAATGTATCAGCAGCATTGTTCCAGCAATTTAAATGGTTGTGGGTAGGCTTTTATCTTGTCAAAGGAGACGAGTTGGTATTGGGTCCTTTTCAGGGGCCTATTGCCTGCACGCGCATACGAAAAGGAAAAGGTGTCTGTGGAACGAGTTGGGAGCGGGCAGAAACATTGGTGGTTCCTGATGTAGAAAAATTTCCCGGACATATTGCCTGCAGCAGCTTATCGCGATCAGAGATAGTGGTACCATTGAAAGAGGAGGGAGTTGTATGGGGGGTGTTGGATGTAGATAGCATTGAACTGAATGACTTCGCTGCAGTCGATAAAAAATATCTCGAATTACTAGTAAGAAGTATTGTTAAAACAGATCATTAAGCTGCTTACTGCTGGCATTCAAAACAGCGATTCATTTATTTTCATTACCTTTGCATATTCATATAAGCGCTCTACAGGCTGATCACACTTCCGTGACAAAGTTTTTCAGATCATTTACGGGTTGGTTATATCGCAGTTGACACGATGTTAGCTGACGTTCATTTTTATATTTTATTCAATGACATTTCATTCATTGCACATCATGCCTGCCATACAAGAGGCATTAGAACAAGAAGGGTATCATCATCCAACACCCATTCAGGCGCAAGCCATACCACCTGCCTTGCAGGGGAATGATGTATTGGGCTGTGCACAAACGGGTACAGGAAAAACGGCTGCATTTTCCATTCCCATTTTACAAAATCTTGCACTGCAGCAGCAGGCAACAACAACAAAAAGAAGCATCAAAGCACTGGTAGTTACTCCAACACGTGAATTGGCTATACAAATTGATGAAAGTCTGGCGGCCTATGGAAGGAATTTGCCATTGCGACATACAGTAATTTTTGGAGGCGTTTCTCAATTATCCCAAACCCAGGCACTACAAAAGGGGGTAGATATTTTAGTGGCTACTCCGGGCAGACTACTCGATCTGATGCAGCAAGGATTTATTTCATTGCAACAGGTTCAAATGCTGGTATTAGACGAGGCAGATCGCATGTTAGACATGGGGTTCATCCATGACGTGAAAAAAATTCTGGCCAAGGTGCCTGCCAAAAAACAAACCCTGTTTTTTTCGGCCACCATACCACCAGAGATTGCAGCCCTGGCTTCCTCACTTTTACAAAATCCGGTGCGCGTGGAAGTGACGCCTGTATCTTCTACTGCGGAAACAATCGGACAACACCTGTATCATGTAAGTCGCGAGAATAAGAAATTATTATTGGCCCATTTGCTGAAGGATTCGTCCATCAAAACTGCGCTTGTTTTCACAAGAACAAAACACGGTGCTGATAAGGTGGTGAAGGACTTACTCCGTTCGGGTTTTACAGCGGAAGCCATTCACGGCAACAAATCACAAAATGCAAGGCAGCGTGCTTTGAGCAATTTTAAAAATGGG
>JBJTTC010000028.1:0-13149 GCA_046079965.1 Sediminibacterium sp.
TGGAAAAGAGCCAACCCCATCGGCTCCCTCTTGCAACTTAAAAAATATCCGGCTGTCGGAGGTTTAATTGGAAGTTTCGTTTTGATTTATCTGGCTGCTCATGCTGTTAACAGCAATTGGAGTTTTTTTGCCATAGAAAAATTTCACTGGAGTAAGAAGATGATCGGCCTCTCATTAGGAGTGGTAGGCGTTTTGGTGGCCGCAGTTCAGGGCGGATTGGTGCGGGTAGTTAATCCCAAAATTGGCAATGAGCGAAGTGTTTATCTCGGACTTAGTTTGTATGCACTCGGTTTGTTGTGTTTTGCATTGGCAGGCAATACCTGGATGATGTTTGCCTCTTTGCTGCCTTATTGTTTGGGAGGAATCACCGGACCAGCACTGCAATCCATAATCACCGGTCATGTTCCCGCCAATGAGCAGGGCGAATTACAGGGGGCACTTACCAGTCTGATCAGCGCTACAACGATTGTAGGTCCGCCGATGATGACAGGTTTGTTTTCTTACTTTATCAGTCCCGCAGCACCTGTTTATTTTCCGGGTGTATCTTTCTTGTTAGGATTTCTTTTTATGCTGGCCAGTGCCATCTGGGCATATATCTCACTGAAGAAAGAGAAATATGGGGCGGCTTGATCAAGAGCGTTGAGTGGAAAAGTGATAGCGTATTCTGATATAGGAAGCTATCAGCAGGGCCAGTCCACATAATTCTACCACCACTTTTTCTGCATCGAACCAATCGGGAGATCTGTCTTTGAGCAAGGGATCCATGAACAACCCATGGACAATAAAAATGATGGCGAGACAGTAGGAGAGGAGGTGAATGTTTTTCCAAAAACGGAATCCCAAACTGCGCTTGACAGATTTTTGGGTAGTGATAATGATGAAGGCAAAGCCCATAAGCGATATACTTCCCAATAAAACGAAAACAGGTTGTTTGGGAGCATTTAATCCCCAGATCAAGTGTGACCAGTGAAAGCCGAGTCCATTATCCATAGGGAGCAGCAGCGCATGTAACAGCGCAACACACCAGGCAATGTATGCAGTATAATTATGTAGGTTGGTCATGTTCACTTGCCGGATAATTTGAGGTAGCCTGTTCCACCAAGACAACCATTGGTAGGTAACAGATAACAACATCCCCATTAAAAAATTTGTTGTAAAAAGCACACAGGCAAGAATGCCGAGCATTCCGGAAAGATCGAGGTAATCAATGAGAGGCATAACAACAAAAACTTTTGACTTTCCGAAAGGTATCATTTTTTTTTATTGGGGAAGTGCAGATGTGATGAATGGACAAAGTAGGTTTTCAATTGACCATTGTATCTTTTGTCCCGGTAAGTTGAGGAGCCCCTCCTGCTTATCCATGCCATATTCAGTATATTTGCTGATTAACTTAAATGAATGACCAACCTTACAGAGCAGCTTCATCAATCAGTAGATTTTATACGATCCCGTATCAGCGGACATTCCGGTATCGGGATCATCCTTGGCAGTGGGTTGAGTAATCTCGCCAATCAAATTGTAACGGAGCAGGAAATACCCTATCAGGAAATTCCTCATTTTCCGGTTAGTACAGTAGAGGGTCATCGGGGTAAATTGATTTTTGGCACCCTGGGTGGCGTACCTGTTTGGGTCATGGCAGGTCGATTTCATTTTTATGAGGGCTATTCAGCGCAACAAGTTGCATACCCCGTTCGTGTGATGCGGTTATTGGGGGTTGAAACATTAATGTTATCCAATGCTGCTGGTGGAGTAAATCCGGCATTTCAAGTAGGAGACCTGATGATCATCAAAGACCACATCAGTCTGTTTCAGGTCAATCCATTGCTGGGAAAAAATGAAGATAGTCTGGGCACCCGATTTCCCGATATGAGCGAACCTTACAGCAAAGATTTGATCAAACGCGTCAAAGCCATTGCGGCTGAAAACAACCTATCCTTGCATGAAGGAGTTTACTTCGGCGTAACCGGACCAACCTTTGAGACGAGGGCTGAATACAAATTGATACATATAGTAGGCGGTGATGCAGTAGGCATGAGTACAGTACAGGAGACCATTGCGGCTGTTCATGCCGGCATGAAGGTGTTTGCGATGAGTGTAATCACTGATCTCGGCATTCGGGAAGAAGAGAATACCATAACCCATGAAGAAGTACTACAGGCAGCTACTGCGGCAGAACCAAAAATGACATTGCTTTTTACGGGGCTGGTTAAACAGCTGGCAGGTAAGTAAAAGGGCGATACAGCACCATGGAAACAGCAGTTATTCAAACTTATTTTATTGCATGCGACCAATGAGGCAAATCATACTAGCAACATTGGTTCTTCTTTTCCTGGGGGAAACGAACGCACAGATGATCAATTTAGGTAATAGTCGTGGCAGTGGTGGTTCCGGTTTGTCTTTTGACAACCAGGGAAGACCCATCAGACGGAGTTCAGGGAACGACTCACTTAAAAAAAGAGACAACCTTGCCGATTCGATTACCATCTTTTTCCGCTATTTCGATTCTACCCGTCCCCGCCGTTTTGATTCAACCCTGAATGACTATTCCCTACGCTCTCCGATACCCTATACTCATTACAATCTCGGGAATATGGGCACAGCCGCACAATCCTATCTGTTTCAACCCCTCATGCGCCCTGGTTTTGATCCGGGATTTCATGCATTTGATATTTATAATTACTCGCTGGAAAACACACGTTTATTCCAATCTACCCGTCCCTTTACAGAGTTTAACTATTCACTCGCCAGTAGTGCAGAACAGATGATTAGTTTCCTGCATACCCAAAACAAAAAAAGTAATTTCAATTTTTCTGCCGAATATCGTTTCAGCAATGCCCCCGGGAACCTAAAAAATCAAAATGCCAGCATCAATAATTTTCGCTTTACCTCCCGGTATCAAACGAGGAACAAAAGGTATGAGGGTTTATTGATTGCCATAGTGAACAAAAATGCAGCTTCTGAAAATGGCGGACTGCAAAATGAAGCAAGATTGGACAGTCTTTTCAACAATGCCTTTGAGTTGAGCACCCGCCTGGGAATTCCAGGTTTGGCCAGCCGAAATCCATTCAATACCCGTGTAAATACGGGGAATGTTTACCGTGAAACAACGGTACTTTATCGGCACCATTATGATATCGGTCAAAAAGATTCAATAGTAACAGACAGTTCGGTCATTCGGTTGTTCTACCCCAGATTGCGTTTCGAACATGATCTTCAATACAGCACCCGACAATACCAGTTTTACGATTACAACATAGACTCTGTGAATTCTGAACGCTATAGAAAATACTTCAATTTTATTAACCCCAATGATACCGTGCAGTATTCAGATCAATGGAATCGACTGAGCAATACCCTTAGTATTATTTCTTATCCTGATAAAAAGAACCTCAGTCAGTTTCTCAAACTGGGTGCAACGTTGGAAAATATTAAGGGAATTTTTTCAGATACTCTTTTGTCTGGCAACCTATACAACATCTATGCATCAGGTGAATACCGAAACCGCACCAAAAATCAGATATGGGACATGGAAGCAAGGGGGAGTCTCTACCTTAACGGACTCAATGCCGGTGATTACGATGCCTGGATCAGCCTGAAGAGAATGCTAAGCAAAAAAACGGGTTACCTTACGGTGGGTTTCAATAATGTGAATCGATCCCCCGCAATGCTGTTTGATCGAAGCAGCAGTTTCCCCATTAAGAACCGTACCGATTACAACAAACAAAACCTAACACGGTTGTTTGGTAAATATGACAATCCGCAACAACGCCTTAGTATCACCGGTAATTATTATCTCGTGAGCAATTACCTTTATTTTGATAGCTTTTTTACCGCCCGACAGGCAGCAACCGTTTTCAATGTACTGCAGATCAGTTTGTCCAAACAATTTCGGTTATCCCGCAACTGGAATTGGTATTCAGAAGTACACCTGCAACCATTGACCGGACAGCCACCGGTGAATTTACCCTTTATTTTCACCCGCAATCGGGTAGCATTTGAAGGTACTTTCTATCGGAACTTGCAGTTGTCCACCGGACTAGAAATGATTTATCATACACCTTATGAGCGGGACAATTATTCTCCTTTTTTGGGACAGTTCTTTGTGCAAAATGGGATGCGTTTTTCCAACCGACCCGATATCAATTATTTCATGCATTTCCGCATACGCAGCTTCCAGGGATTCTTCCGTTTGGAGAACCTGAACTCATTGAATATCAAGAAGGGATTTGAATTTACAGAACTGAGCCGGCTGGCAGACCATTATCGACAATTGGGATTGTGGCTTCGATTCGGACTCTGGTGGAGTTTTGTGAATTAACATACATTTTCAGGGCGATGGAAGCATGCCTGTAAAAAATTGTATCTTTGCAGAGATGAAAAAGCTTTTCCTGTTTTGTTTCAGTTTGCTTTTCATCGCTGCCAGCAGCGGTGCATCTATCAATATACATTATTGCAGAGGTAAGGTCAGCGCTGTCAGTCTCTCCATTCTTCCGACACCCTCCTGTGGCTGCGGGAAGAAAGCTACCAAAAAAGCTTGTTGTAAAAATGAGACCAAGCTGGTGAAAATGCAAGATGATGCCCGCCAGCCGGAATTCGTCCTTGATCATTCATTCAAGCCGGTAGTTGCACTGCCACTTCAATATTTACCTGTTACAGTTCCTGTTGAAACCAACGCCAACAGCCATTCTTTATACGTAACAGACCCACCTGATGATGCATCGGTTCCACTCTATCTCCGCCATCGGGTTTTTAGACTATAATACAGGTTCGATCTTTTCTGTCTAATAGTGCAGATATTTTTTTTCCCGCCAATGGCGGAATGCTTTTCTTTTTACAATCTTCATTCTAAAAAAAATACAATGAAAACCTTATATACATTTTTAACTGCCGGCTTATTTTTCCTGGCAGCAACAGTAACAGCACAGTCCATTAAATCTGAAACCATCAAAGTATGGGGTAACTGTGGTATGTGCAAGAAAACCATTGAAACAGCCGCCAAAGATGCAGGCGCTACTGCGGCAGTTTGGGATAAGAATACCAAGATGCTCGCTATAAAATATGATGGTGCGCAAACTTCTGCTCAAAAAATTCAGGAGAAAATTGCAGCTGCCGGATACGATACCCGTGATTTCAGGGCCACCGACGAAGCATACAAAAATCTCGAAGAATGTTGTCAGTACAAGCGGAAGGCTGCAACACCGGCAAAACCTGCTCAGTAAGTACACAGTATTACTAACTGATGAAAATTGATTATACTGCCTCCCGCCTTGGCGGGTGGCAGTATAATCATTTCAACTCATTATTATGAAAAATATAGTATTTCTTTTCCTGCTACTGCAGGCAAATAACCTACCCGCACAATTCACAGGTGCTACCCTTAAAGCATCCGGACTCACCTGTGCTATGTGCTCAAAAGCTGTGTTCAATGCATTGAGTGCCGTTCCCTATGTAGAGAAAGTGCAACCCGATATACAGGCATCAACCTACCAAATTAATTTTAAGTCTGCTGCGAACATCGATCCTGATTTAATGGCAAAAGCAGTTTCTGATGCCGGTTTTTCTGTTGGCAAACTCGAAATGACAGGGAGCTTTCCTGAGACAGCTATTGAAAAAGACGGACATGTAATCTGGAGTAAAAACGTGTATCATTTTGTGCAATCTTCGGTGAAGACCATCAAGGGAAAGCAGACCATTCGGTTGGTAGATAAACTTTTTGTTTCCGCTAAGGAGCAAAAGAATTATGCCAAATTGAGCAGTATGCGTTGTTATGCAACCGGCACCCGTCAATCTTGTTGTCCGACAGCAGGTAGTTCCACTTCTGCTCGTATCTATCATGTAATACTTTGATAGAATTATGAGAAAGTTATTATTAATTGCAGGTTGGCTTTTGTACGGAACGCTGACTGCACAGGAGTTGTATGTATTTTCTGAGCCGGCGAGTAACATGCCTGCTTATTCTAATGGTGTAAAACAATCCCTCAAATGGCTCCCCAACAGACCCGGAAAGGGGAGAGATGTTAGGAGTACCACGGAGTGGATGTATGGCGTGAACAAGAATTGGATGGTACATGGCGCCGTTACTTTTTCCGACATGTACAGTCCGAATTTTCGGTGGGAATCCTGGCGTCTCTACAGCAAGTATCGGTTTTATTCCAGTGATGATCTGTACCGCCATTTTCGGATGGCAGCTTACGCTGAAGTATCAACCAGTGCTAATCCACTTATCTATGATGAGCTCAGCATGGAGGGAGATCAGTCCGGCTGGCAGACAGGCATTATCCTGACACAATTGTTACACAAGTTAGCGATCTCTGGCACTGCAGGATTCACACAAACCTTTTTACAACCCGACACGATTCACCACATCAGTGTGCCTCCGATTTCAAGAGAAGCATTCACTTATTCATTATCTGCCGGCTACCTGATACTGCCCCGAACCTATACAAGTTATGACCAGACGAACCTCAATCTCTATTGTGAGTTGCTCGGACAAAAGGGGATCAGTTCGAAAAGAGGATTTCTGACATGGCTCCGGCGTTTCAGTTGATTTTTAAAAGTCAGTTCAAGCTGAACCTGGGCTATCGATTCCAGTTAGCAGGAGATATGAAACGAATGGCGCAGCAAAGCTGGCTGCTGAGTACGGAATGGTTATTCTTGAGGAAGATCAAAGGTCAGGGTAAGAAATAAAAGTGGTGAATAGGGCTCATTATTGCATCAGCATCCATAAACCAGTTTCTTAGTTTGATTTATAACTTGCTTGAAGTAAGGATTTTTTATGGCTTGTTCTTCCAAAAGATCTATCGGACGATTAAAGATGTTTTGTAATGAATATTTTAAATCATAATAATTATCCGCATAATCTTGTACCGGGATATCTTCAAAATGGACAATTAGGTCTATGTCACTATCTGAATTGAAATTGTTGGAAAGCACAGATCCAAATGCGTATAGCGATTTTACTTTGTATCTGTTACAAAGCTCCCGTAGTTTTACTTGATGTTGTGATATTAGATTCATATGATAGTATGCAAAATTACTTCATTTCCTTCAAATGCTCTTGTAATCAGCTCTTAGCCCTATACAGTGATCTGCAAAAAATAACCCTCGAAAACCTTGTACTATTGATTTATTGAGCTGTTATTCAAGAAAATAAGCCAAACTTCCTCCCACCCAGGATTTGTCTTTGTTGTAACGAACACCAATCATCTTGCCCTTGCTCAAACGTGCCAGGTTGTTCACTGCAACGGGACGTGCAGCACCTTCCTTCCAAAAATAAAAAAGCCGTATCTCCGCTTTTGCTTGTCCATCGGGTGTAGCGATCACATCTGCATATTTCACTTTGTGCTGAAGGATCCAATTTTCCGGGTCATTTATTTTTGTCAAGTCCTCCAAATGCAGATCAATGATCACTCCCTGACCTGCAAATGAAAACAGGGGTTTAAGCACATAGTTGTTCAGATCTTGCGGTATTTCTTTTACATCAGGGAGAAAGTGGGTAACAGGAACATACGGATGGTGCAGGTAGGGCAGGGTGTGTTTGCTGATGCGGTAAAACCAATTGGGATGCGGTACCCATTCCACGCCTAACTCTTCCATCAACAGTTGACCTTTGGCTCTGATTTCCTCCGGCTGCTGTTGCAGTTCATCGAAGATGATTCTGTTGTAAATTCTTTCCACTCGAATGCGCTTGCCATCTTTGTGGTAGTAAAGTTGTTTCCCTTCACGCTCTAGTTCGGTGAGGCACACAATGGATATACCTGTAAACTGTGCAGTGCAATAAAAATCAATGCGGGTCTTTTGTTGGTGGGGGAATAATTCCAACAGGATAACAGATGCAGGGTCATGCTTCCCCACAATCATTTCCCGCAGGAATTCCTGATAACTTTTGGAATTATACCCATTCAAATAGCTGCTGCAATCATCAGGAATGGAAAAGTTACGACGGGTAACTTCCTCATGCCACAGTTGATAGCCGAACAGACTGGGGAATCCCTGCATTTCGATGAGTTGCGGCTCATATTCTCCCGAAGTATTTTCACAGATTCCAAAATCGAAAACCAAACATTGCGGATATTTTTCTTCACCGGGCACTCGATAGGCAGCGGGAATAGCAGCTTCACTTTGCTGCATGAATTCCGGAGCGACGATGACATCAATGATGTGCTCACAGGCAGCCAACATTTTATCGCGGAAGTAGGGCGGAATAAAAATCGGCGTTTCTGCTACCCGAAAATCAAGTGCTCCAGAATAAGGTGCTTGCAATTCCTGCAGGTAACGCTGGTAAGTTGCTTCGCTGAAAGAGGCATTGAAAGATTGGCGCAATTCAGGTATCATGACAAATCCATTGTACAGGAAAATTACTGTATTAATGCCATATACAAATCACAAAGAAATGGCAGTAACAGCCTCTGTTGCGTGGTTCAGAAAATTCGGCAATACATGTGTGTAGGTCCATACAATTTTATCCGGATCCCGCAGGTGATCCACCATGCTGGTCCATTTTGCTTCCCCATGATTTTCAATGATCGTTGCTTTTTTATCAGCCCGCTGCAAGTACATCTGCATACCGACTGCATCCGCTTCCGGGTGGAATTGAGTGCCTATGAAGAATGGATTAAAACGCACGGCCATTATAGCACGTTCATAAGGTACATGTGGACGATTTTTTTCAATGGCTAAAATATGTGCCCCGAGTTCGCGCAATCGGGCATGGTTGGGTTGTATAACCTGAAAATCGCGGCTATCCACACTATAAAAGGGATCTTTCAATCCATTAAAAACGGGTTCATACTGACCTTCCACCAGCAGGTGAATGGGAAAGATACCAAATGCAGTGGATTTTCTCGGGCACACTTCACCGATACCAAAGTAGCGACAGGCCAACTGAAAACTATGACAAATGAAGAGGATGTGTTTGGGTGTACCTATACCAGAAAGATTATGAGCTTCGATACTTTTTATCCAATCAAAATATTTATTCTCCCAGGAACTGTCTGCGGATTCCAGTGGAGAACCCGGACCGCCACTCGAGATATAGACATCATAGGAGGTGTCAGGCAGTTGTTCTTTTTGTCTTACTTCAAACTCATGCAATTCAAAAGAGCATTCCTGTGCTTGTCCCCATTCCTGGATCAAACTTCTCAGGCAACGCATACCCTCATTGGGCACGCCCTCATACAGGTCGAGCAATGCAACCTTGATTACCGGTGCAAAAGATGAAGGTGTGCTGCTTTCCATTATTTGAAATAGCTCAAATTGGTTTTTGGCGTAAGCGTGAGCAGGGTCTC
Organism: Sediminibacterium sp.; assembly: GCA_046079965.1. GTDB lineage: Bacteria > Bacteroidota > Bacteroidia > Chitinophagales > Chitinophagaceae > Sediminibacterium. The sequence continues at coordinate 9,288 of JBJTTC010000028.1, forward strand.
GTACATCAGACGTATGGTATCTTCCACATCTTTTTTGTGCAGCATTTCAACGGTGGTATGCATGTAACGCAGGGGCATAGAAATCAGAATGGAAGGACATCCATCATTGGCATACGCAAAGCTATCGGTGTCGGTACCAGTGCTTCTGCTAAGCGTTCTATATTGAACCGGAATTTTTTTCTGTTCTGCCACCTTTTCCACCACCTGTAATAACTTATTGTGGATAGCGGGGGCATAAGCGAGAGAAGGACCTTTGCCACAATGAATATCACCTTCCACGATTTTGCTGATCATGGGTGTATTGGTATCATGCGTAACATCGGTGATGATGGCAATATTGGGTTGAATTCTGCGGGCGATCATTTCTGCGCCACGCAAGCCAATCTCTTCCTGCACAGCATTGACAACATAAAGACTGTAGGGCAATTTCTTTTTGTTTTCTTTCAGCAGGCGGGCCACTTCTGCGATCATGAAGCCACCGATGCGGTTGTCGAACGCACGGCCGATGAGGAAGTCATATGCCAATTCATCGTAACCATCAGCATAAGTTACAACGGCACCGATGTGAATACCCAGTGATTCAGCTTCTTTTCTGTTCCGGGCACCACAATCCAGACAAAGATTATCCAACCGAGGCTGCGCCTCTTTTTGATCGGGTTGAGAAAGCCGGGTATGGATAGCGGGCCAGCCGAAAACAGCTTTCACCGGACCTTTTTTACCATGTATCCAAACTCTTTTGGCAGGGGCTACCTGATGGTCCACACCACCATTGCGTTTCAGGTAAATCAATCCCTGGTCATTGATGTAGTTGACAAACCAGGAGATTTCATCTGCATGGGCTTCCAATACAATTTTGAAAGGGGCGGTAGGATTGATCACTCCAACAGCAGTACCATAAGGGTCGGTGATGAAGGTGTCTATGTATGGCTTCACATATTCCATCCACACTTTTTGTCCGCCGCTTTCGAAGCCAACGGGAGAAGGGGTGTTGATGTAATTTTTCAGGAAGTTCATGGACTGCTCAGTTAGCAGCGACTTTTCTTTCTTTTTTACTGTAGTTTTTTTGGACATGTAATCAATGAGTTAAAAGATGAGCAGAAATGCCAAAAAATGCTTTCACCGGTATCAGTCCGTCTATCATCCACAGGTAGTGAAGAACGGGGGTATTGCGGTTCAGTAGTCGGCATGCAAATATCAGTAAAACCCATGGAAAACAGTTCAGTAGGGCGGCTGTTGGTGGATAACCTGTTTGCAGCAAAGGGAAAAGTTCCAGCAGACAGCCGAGGATACTGATGGGAAGTATCAGGCGAATCAGCAGATTTTCCGTGCCAACGCGGATGGCCCAGGTTTTTAGTTGCTGGTTATGGTCTGCATCGAAGTCTTTGATGTCGAATAAAATACTAATGGCTATTAAGAAAAGGGTGGATTGAAAGAATGACAATAGCGTTGAAGCATTGATCAAGAAGACCTTGTCGGTTGGATGTAACCACCAGAGCGGAAATAAAACAGTGGTTCCGCTCCATACCAGTGCGATGATCATTGGTTTGAGCCAGCCATATTGGCGGAGGTTTAAGTTGGAATGACCGGGTTGAATGCCACCATAGTATAGAAGGGCGAGAAGAGGGAAGAACCAACAGGGCCAGGAGGAAAGCGGGGATGTAGAAAGCAATCGTTGAAACAATGCTGGAAGGAGGGGAAAAGCAGTTAGGAAAAGTAAGAAAATGAGTATATTTCGATAGATCAAAAGGTTAGGTCGGTTTTGCTGGTACCAGCGGATACGTTCATCTTCTGCAGATGCTGTAGGTGCTGAACTCAGGTAAGCATGGGTATAGAATAGGAGGGTGGCGAGGCAGAGAAGGAGGAAGAGTCTTGGTTGTGGAGGAAGGTGCTCAACGATGGAAATCTGCAGCAGCAATGAGAAAAGACAAAAGACGTAGAAAAAGTTGCTGTAGAAAAGCAGGCGGGTGAAGCCGGTGGAACGCATTATCTCAGGAGTATGATGGGGGGAGAGACAAGGGTATCACTTACATTTTTTGCATTGTCGCGGAGCCAAAATTTGAAAGTAGCGGTATCATTTTTATTCCCACAGCCGGTAATAACCGGATAGTTGCCAATATTGGCGTTGTAAGCAAAGCCAATTTCCAGTACACCTTCCAGATTTGGAACCTGTGTAAAGTCAGGTACCTTATTTTTTGATATGAATTGAACTCCCGGTGAGTTGGGACAAGCCTTAGAAATTTTCTGTACCCAGAGCGTATCCTGGACATCTCCTTCCTGGTCTGTGAAACGGATTTCGAAAAACAAAATCGGATTGGTGGCACTCAGGGTGGTGTTACTGATATTTTTAAAGCTGATCTGAGGCTTGGTGGTAAAAGTATCTTTTTTACAAGCCACAGGAATATAGAGCAGTAGCCCGGCAAGAAGGATTAATTTTGTTCCCTGAAGCTTCATATTTCAAATTTAGTCAAAACCGGACAATACCCGGTGTAGTGTATGATGGATGTTAACAATATTTTCTCTGTTCAGCCGCAAGATTTGGAGGAAATCGCATTGGCCACCTATCAGTTTCAGTATGCGAACAATGGTTTGTATCGAATTTGGTGTGATCGGTTGGGACGCATACCTGCGATGGTAAGATACGTGGAAGATGTTCCTGCGCTGCCTGTTTCTTTTTTTAAGACGGATCGGGTGGTGACCACGGAGTTTGAGCCCGAGGTTATTTTTCGCAGCAGCGGAACAACGGGAACCACGGGAAGTTTTCATTATGTGAAGGATGGTAGCGTTTATAGGGAGAGCTACAGCCGATGTTTTCGGATGATGTATGGGAATCCGCTGGATTGGTGTATACTGGGGTTATTGCCTTCATATTTAGAGCGGGGTGATTCTTCATTGGTGAATATGGTGGAAGGATTGTTGCAGAAGAGTGGGCATGAGCTGGGGGGCTTTTTTCTGCAGGATTGGGAGGAGTTGGCGGAAAGGTTAGGAAAGTTGGTAGCGGAGGGACAAAAAACGTTGTTGATAGGGGTTACGTATGCTTTATTGGATTTTGCTGAGCGGTATCCGATGGATTTGCGGGGTGTGGTAGTGATGGAGACGGGGGGGATGAAGGGTAGGCGGGAAGAGTTGACCAGGTCTGAGGTGCATGAGCGGTTGAAGTTAGCTTTTGGTTTGGAGGAAATACATTCAGAGTATGGGATGACGGAGTTATTGAGTCAGGCGTATTCGAAGGGTGGGGGCAGGTTTATTTGTCCGCCCTGGATGCGGGTGATGGTGCGGGATGAGCGGGATCCTTTGTCGGTGATGAAGGAGGGGCAGGGGGTTTTGCAGGTGGTGGATTTAGCGAATCGTTATAGTTGTTCATTCATAGCAACGGAGGATGTGGGGTGTGTGTATGGTGATGGCAGTTTTGAGGTATGGGGCAGGCAGGACAATGCTGATTTGCGGGGTTGCAGTTTGCTAGCGGTGTAGTGGATTAACTTGTTTAAAAATCGCATTTATCGTATATTTGCACCCCTGTTGGGGAGGGCAACTTCTCTGATAGTTGGGCCCAGATGGCGAAATTGGTAGACGCACTGTGTTCAGGTCGCAGCGCCTTCACGGGTGTGCTGGTTCGAATCCAGTTCTGGGCACAAGCGCCTCCTGCCTTCGGCAGGGGGCGTTTTAGTTTGCGAACGTGGCGAACACTTTCGCCTAAGTAAACAAATGAAAACGACCACACACGACGAAGGAGTGGGTAGGCGCTTGGGTAAGCCCCTCGTAGAAGTCTCTGGATCACCGCAGGTAATCCTTCTCATTTTTTTCAGGTAAGCTTGCTTGCCCGAGCAGCCAAAAAAAAGCCCGTCACGGCGCAGCCGTGGGGCCT
>JBJTTC010000029.1:0-3048 GCA_046079965.1 Sediminibacterium sp.
GGCGGTGGCATTGACAACCGGACTTCCGGATGAGGTGGAGCCGGATGGTATGCCCAATGAGCAAAATATTCCTACCAGTACGCTGCAATCCAACATCTGGTACCATCTTGGTCTGGCGCATTATTTGAAGGGTGATTTTGAAAAGGCGGCAGCGTCTTATAAAGCTTGCCTGACTGTTTCCCGCAACCCCGATATGTACATTGCTACCGCCAACTGGTACTATCTATCATTGTTGCGGGCAGGGAAGGCGGACGCGGCTGCATCATTTTTTGCAACGCTGGATCTTAATGTTACACTGATTGAGAACCAGGTCTATCTGCGGTTGTTGCAATTGCATCAACAGGGAAAGGTGCCGGACGACCCTATGATTTTTTTACAAAGAGAAGCAGGATTGGAAGGAGTAACGTATGCGTATGGGCTAGGCGCTTTTTTATTGGTCAAGGGTGAAAAGGAAAAAGCCCGTCAGGTATTTCAGCATATTGTACAATTACAGCAATGGGGTGCATTTGGATTTATTGCTGCTGAGGTGGAGATGAAAAGATGATAGTTAAATGATTTTAGTTTTGTTCTCCGACCCATTGGTGTAACGAATAACATCCATGTTTTACAATTGGGTGATCAAGTAATTTTCTCTATCGCATGAATATGGAAAACTTAGCCGATTACTCATTAAGAAATTTGTATATTTGAGTAATGCGCTACATCTACACGCCTTACCTACTATATTCTGATAGGTATGCGATAAACAGTGGCGGGTATAAACGAGTTGTGTGCTATACTGTTTGACAGAGCGTTCAAATAAAAACTTAATTAAAAATATTATGATAGATATAAATAACAGAGAAAAAGTAAGTGAGAAACTTAACCTATTGCAAACTGACAGTTTGCCTTTCTTTGGTAAAATGACAGCCCAACATATGGTTGAACATTTGACATTTGCAATTATGTTTTCTAACGGCAAATTGCCACAAGAACTTTATTTCCCAATTGACAAAGCAGAAATTATAAAGAAAACAATTATTTATTCAGACAAGGAAATGCCTATTGGCTTTAAAGCTCCAATGCTAAATGACGATTTATTAGAACTAAAGTTCCCAGATTTGAAATTTGCAATTTCTATACTTCTTTCAGAACTAAATGGGTTTGTCAAATATTTTGAAGAAAATAAAGATGCAACACCTATAAATCCGACAATGGGCGAACTAAACAAACAAGAATGGATAATTTTTCATAACAAACATTTTGAACACCACTTTAAACAATTTAATCTGACATAGAAGGCTAATAAGTACAGCACACAACAGCAGTTTGGCAAAATGGCGGGTTCAGTGCTAAATTCAACATTTGGTTTTCAAATGAAGTTTAGTGCTAAAATGAAAGTAAGTGCTTCAAAATCCGCCACTTCGCCAAGCTGCAAACCGTTGGCGGTCATTGTAAAAAGACGATAGAGTAAACATTTAACGGACAAATAATCTAAACACATTTAATGAAAAAAATACTCATCATAAACGGACACCCAAACAGTGATAGTTATAATTTTGGACTTTTCGAAGCATACAAAAAAGGTGCATTAACTTCAGGAGCAGATATTAAGGAGATTGTGATTAAAGATTTAGTTTTCAATCCAAACTTGCAATTTGGTTACCAAAAAAGAACAGAATTAGAACCCGACTTATTAGATGCTTGGGAAAAAATCAAATGGGCTGACCATTTAGTTTGGGTTCACCCTGTTTGGTGGGGCGGACTTCCTGCAATAACAAAAGGTTTTATTGATAGACTTTTTTTGCCCGGTTTTGCATTTCAGTATCGGGAAAATTCTGTTTGGTGGGACAAACTATTAGCAGGTAGGACGGCTCACATTATTACAACCCTTGACCAACCGTCTTGGTATTATTGGTTTGCATTTGGGCGACCAAGCATTAACCAGTTAAAGAAATCCACTTTGGAATTTTGTGGAATAAAGCCAGTTAAAGTAACTTATGTTGGACCAATAAAAAACACAGAACTTTCCTTACGAAAAAAATGGTTAGACAAAATTGAAAAATTGGGAGAAAACCTTAAATGAAAACTGACGACAAAAAACAACGAACCGCTAACAGCACCTACAAGAAATTGGCGGTTCAGTGGTTAATTGAAGCTTTGTGCTTCGTATCAAGTTCAGTGGTGACAGACAGTTTAGTGCTTCGAAATCGCCAGCTTCTTGTAGCTGCAAAACGTTAGCTACAATAATATTTGAAACCATAAATTTTAAAAAACATGAAACGTAACATTTTGCTGTTGACAACATTAATCATTTTAACTTCTGTTGCTTTTGGACAAACCAAATACATTAAAACGAATGATGGTTCAATTGTGGACACTGCGACATATGCTAAAATGAAAACTGAACAAGTTGAGAAAATAGTTGAGAAAATGAAAAGCATCTTCCCAACAAAGGAAGTCAAAGTGACAATCAAAGATAATTTTAAAGAAGTAAGGCGAACACCGGATAGTTTAATTTATACTTATAAGTGGGATATTAAAATTGGTGACCCAAAAGCTAAAGAAGAAAAATCTTTTGAGCCTGATGACTATATTGACAAAGAATTTGTTTTGCCAGTTCTAACAACAATAGACAATCAGAAGATAAGTATTAAAGATTTAAAAGGTAAGCCGACATTAATAAATTTTTGGTTTACGACTTGTAAGCCTTGCATTGAAGAAATGCCAGTGTTGAATGCAATTAAGACTCAACTAAAAGACAGTGTGAACTTTGTTGCAATTACATTTGAGCCAACTGAAAAGACAAGAGCTTTCCTAAAAAAACGCAAATTTACTTTTACTCAAATTGCAGATGCAAAAGAGTTTACAGAATCTATGCATATGTCTGCCTTCCCTGTAAACATCTTTTTGGACAAAAATGGGATTGTGAGAAAAATAGAAAGTGGCATACCTTACATAGTTGACGACAATAAAAAAATGAAAATGGGTAATGGAAAGGAATTTATAGAAACATTGAGAGAATTACTGTAGCTAACATCGTATTGGCAATAGTGGGGCTGACAGTTG
>JBJTTC010000030.1:0-9039 GCA_046079965.1 Sediminibacterium sp.
CATTTGGTGAGGTAAAAAATTTGATACCCCAAATGAACGGATTTTTCCTGCATCCTGTAAGCGGATGACGGCAGCAGCTACTTCATCTGGCTGAAGCAGTGGGTCGGGTCGATGAATCAGCAATAAGTCAAGATAATCAGTGGCTAGGTTTTTTAAAGATCTTTCTACCGATTCAATTATATGTTGGGCAGAAGTGTCGTAGGATTTGATCTGGTGCGCCGGTCGGTTGGGAGTAATCATGCGAATGCCGCATTTGGAGATCAGTTGCATTTTGGAGCGATCGAAGGGTGCAGAACGCAGTGCTTCTCCGAATTCTTCCTCAGTGGTATAATCTCCATAAATATCAGCATGATCGAATGCAGTAATACCTGCATCCATACAAGCATCCATCATGTTTCTGTAATCGGATTGGGTAAATCTGGCACCCCAGGAACCCCAGCGCATACAGCCGGCAACGGGTCCGGGCATTTGAATCGGCTTCATCTTTCAAATTAATGCATTTTCTGTTGTGCAAGAAATTTCAAAAAATTTCAAGATAAAAAAAGCCCGACAAATGATTGTCAGGCTTTGAAATGTTCTTAGGAAATCAGAGTGATTAATAGCGATTGTATCCGCCGTCTCCGCCGCGTCCACCGCCGCCACCACGGTTTCCACCGTAGCCGCCACGATTTCCGCCACCGCCACCGCCGAACTTCTTCTTGTAGCCACCTCTTTCGCCTTCCGGACGAGGAGTTGATTCGTTGACTACAATTTTGCGACCCAGAACTTCTGTGTCGTGAAGAGCAGCAATAGCCGCTTTGGCAGCATCATCATCCGCCATTTCAACAAAACCAAAGCCTTTGCTGCGGTCGTTGTTGAATTTGTCGGTAACAATTTTTGCACTGCTCACTTCTCCATAAGGAGAGAAAAGGTTCCGCAGATCATCACTGGACATGTTCCAATTCAGATTTCCAACGTAAATGTTCATTTAAAAAAAATTTGGTTATCAAAAACCAATGGTAAGAAACCCAGAACCCCCGAAGCATTTACGTAGAAAACCTCCCGGAAAAAGGTAAACTGCCATTGGACTTGCAAAGATATACTTTTTTATTTCAAATGATTTCTTTTTCTGGTATCCACCGGTTTTCTTTTGCATAGATAAAAAAAAGTCCGAACCCGCGGGGATTCGGACCAATGAGTAAGTAGGGAATTTATTATCCAACCACTTCAAAATCAATTTCAACGGTATTTCCACTGCCAAAATCAATGGATACCTTGTGGGTTCCCAATTCTTTAACTTCATCGGAAACGGAGATGCGTTTGCGATCGATTTCATAGCCCTTTTGTTCACGAATGGCACGGGCAATTTGCAGGGAAGTGACGCTACCGAAAATTTTTCCGCTGGTACCGGTTTTAGCGGTAACTTTTATAGGGGATGCTTTCAGGATTTCAATTACCTTGTTCAATTCTGCCAACATCGCGGCTTCCTTCTTTGCAATCACTTTGAGTTTTTCTTCGTGTTGCTTCAGGTTGGAGGGGTTTGCCTCTATTGCCAGTTTGCGGGGGATGAGGAAATTACGGGCATATCCATTTTTAACATTCACGAGTTCGTGACGCGCGCCGAGATTGTCAACATCCTGGATCAATATTACTTGCATATTTTTGGTTTAGTCCCAAGAGCCCAGTACCGGGGTACTGTCTCCTGCTTTTCACAGCAGGGTTAGGGATGGTTAACTAATAAAATTATTTCAACAGGTCAGTTACGTAAGGTAACAAAGCCATTTGACGGGCTTTCTTAACGGCTTCCTGCACTTTACGCTGGTACTTCAGTGAATTACCGGAAAGACGACGAGGCAACAACTTACCTTGCTCGTTGATGAATTTCTTGAGGAATTCAATGTCTTTATAATCAACGTATTTGATGCCATATTTTCTGAAGCGACAAAATTTCTTTTTTGGCTTCTCCTGCTTGATGGCGGTCAGGTATTTGATTTCATTTTTTGCCATGATTAAGCCTCCTGTTTTACTTTGTTCTGCATAGCAAATCCGCCATTTCTTTTCACGTGGTTGTACTCGACGGCGTATTTATCGAGACGGGTGATCATGTGGCGCATTACTTTTTCGTCACGCAACAATTGAATCTTCAATTTTTCATTGGCAGAAGATGGAGCCGTGAATTCAAACACCCAGTAAATGCCGGTTGTTTTTTTCTGAATAGGGTACGCAAGTGATTTCAAACCCCAGGGGTGACTGTGCACCGCTGCACCGCCCAGCTCAGCTACCAGGTCGGCGTATTTTTTCTGCGCAGCTTTGTAGTCTTCGTCAGAAAGAACCGGAGTAAAGATCACCATCAGTTCGTAATGGTTCATTACCTTTTGATTTTGATTGTACAATTTGGTTTATCCCAATGGACACCCGTCCGCCACAAGGAAGACAGGAGAATCTGCCAAAACAGATTTGGGGGAGCAAAGGTAAGGATTCTCTGCCATTAAAACCATAATTTATAGAGGAAACCCGCTGAAAAAAGGCTTTTTTATCAGTAAACCGTGCATTTCAACCGGCTTTCTTGATCAGGGTGATGTAAGTAGGAAAGTGATCACTGAATCCACCCCTGTATCGGTACCCATCCCAGGTGCGCATCGGATACCCTTTGAATCGCCCCTGGTTTTCTGAAAGGTAAGGTTTGCGACATATATCTGCTCTACCCCAAAACCAATTCTTTTTTCCGGAAAAGAGCAAGCTACGGGAAAATAGAATCTGATCGAATAGACCCCAGCGATCTTTGTTGGCCAACGTGCCGATTCCTTTTTGGTAAAATGCAACCCAAGGATTGAAAAGAATATTGTTGCCGTCGTCTTCTCTTTTGCCAGATGCACCCAGCCAACGTACTATGCTGCGACTGTCAGGATCATCATTCAGATCACCCATAACGATGATAGCCGAATGGGGGTGTACCGATTCCAAAGAGTCAATAAAATGGCGGCAAATTTTTGCTGCAGCCATCCTCGCCGGAGCGCTTCTCACTTCTCCACCCCGCCTACTGGGCCAGTGATTAACCAGTATGTGGAATGTATCCTCGTCTAACAATCCCTTGACATACAATATATCTCGCGTAAAACGCACCTGCTTGGTTCCCCCGGGCAGCAATACCGATAGGGGTCGGTGTTCCAATGGTTGAAAAGAAGTCGATTGATACAACAACGCCACATCAATACCTCTGGGATCTGGTGATTCATGGTGAATGATCCGATAACGTGCTCTCGCCAGCAAAGGCCGACGGACCAATTCTTGTAAGACTGCCCTATTTTCTACTTCAGCCACTCCCAATAAATCGGGCGGATACTCCCTGCCGGTTGGTCCCAATTCACTGATTACCCTGCTCAGGTTGGATAATTTGTGTCGCATGATTTCGGCAGTATAATGTCTGTTACCCAATGGAGTAAATTCTTCGTCCGTTGTTAGTGGATCATCGATGGTATCGTAACAATTTTCCAGGTTATAAAAAGCAATTACCCGCTCTTCTTTCGGGTGTTGCGGAGGAATAGATTGTGCATAGAGAAAAACAGAAGTGCAGAAGATGACAGCTAAGCCAACATATTTTTCCTTTTTCATTCAGTAAAGTTGATGGCAGAGGTTTTTATGGCAATGCGTATTTGCCGCAAATGTTACAAATACGCTATTTCGATTTCTTGCACTGCAATTATTTTGTTGCTGAAAAAACGAAATATGTTGTTGAAGTGGTTCATGGGATTGGTTGTGTTGATGTGGATGAATCCATCAGCGGCACAACTCTTGTCAAGAAGAAAAAAAATTCCTGTGGATTCCTTGCGTGCTCCCGCAGAGTGGGAATCGGTCATGCATGCTGCCCCCGGTGGGGAAGAAAGCGATCGGGAAACAGAGGAATTTCTTCCTTCCCTTTTACAGGCCGGAACAGATCCACTGATTAGAGCTGCTACCTTCGATTGGGGGGTGGTAAGGTATCAATGGAGGGGCTACAACCGCTTAACACCGGAATATTATATCAATGGCGCTCAGCTGAACAATCCATTGACAGGTCGCATACCCTGGTATGTTGTCAACGGTATGAGCAGTCGCATTCGAACCAGTCAAAATGGGATGGGATTGCAACCGGTTGATTATGCCCCCGGCAATTTGTTAGGAAGTACTTACCTGGAAAGCAATTCACAGATTGATCGACAGCAAACCGGAGCATTGGTCGGTTTTTCCGGAAGCAGAAATGCCCTTCGGTACAGTTGTTTTCATAACACCGGTTCCGGACCCAATGGAATTGCAGCGGGCATTTTTTTTCAATATGTACAAGCCTCTAATAGCATTCGATTGCCGGGTAGTCTTCGAAGCTTTTCAGGGGCACTAACTCTGGAAAAAAACAGCAACCAACGCCGAACCTACTTACTTCTGGGATTTGCTCCGCAGGAATCAACCAAACAACCGGCCGTCACCAATGAAATCATTTCCATCACCGGCAATCAAAGATACAATGGTAATTGGGGTCATCAGGAAGAACAAGTTCGTTTTGCGGGCAAGAGAAGTTATCAGTTCCCGTTCATGGTGATCACCCATGAGAATCGTCCAACTCCATACACCCGTTGGCGTTTGGCAGCTGCAATGATGGTGGGATTTCAAGGGGATGATGGACTGGACTGGTACAATGCACCCGATCCTCGCCCGGACTATTACAGATACCTACCATCCTTTGTGGCAGATGCATCGCTGAGGCAAAACTGGACCAGCAGGTTACAACAACAACCTGCATTGCTGCAAATCGACTGGTCGAAAATATATGCCATCAATTCGGCAAGTGTTACTGGAAACAATTTGTTTAGCAGGAGGTCAAGGTACGTTCTTGAAAGGCGAGTTACCCACCTTAAAATCTTGTCACTGAACATCAATTATCACACCTTGATCAGAGAAAAAATTGACTTCTCCTGGGGCATCAGTCAACAAATCGTTGTTCAAAGATTTCAGCGAAAGATACTGGATTTGTTGGGAGGTGATCATTACCTCAACATCAATGGCTTTGCGGAATCTCTTCATCCTACTGCCGGGCAATATGACATTTTGCAACCTGACCGCGTATTGAAAACGGGCGATTATTTTGGGTATGACTATGATTTTAAATTCCAGTCAACCAACCTATGGATTCAATGGCAGCGAGCTGAAAAAAAATGGGATTGGTTCGTAACCGGTAAGGGGTCACGGGAAAATCTTGTGAGAAGAGGGTATGTGGTAAACGGACTTTTCCCCCTGAATTCAGGGGGAACTTCCAAACCCGTAATCTGGAATACCGGTCAGGTAAAAGCAGGCTTCACCCTAAAATGGCAGGGAAGAAATTTCATATATAGTCATGCGCTCTTTCAAACCACTGCCCCATTGGCAGAACAAATATTTCTACACCCCCGATATAGTCATCGACTGATCGATAATTCGGAGGTGGTTGCTTCCTGGCATGCTGAACTTGGATGGGTTTATCGATCTTCCCGGATAAGCAGTCGGATAGCAGGCTATTCTTCGTGGATGCAGCAAAATTCAGAAGTTCAAAGTTTTTACAGTGATCAACATGATGCTCCTGTCAATTCTGTTGTTACCGGATTGGTGTATCTGCACCAGGGGGTTGAGTGGTCGGGAAGCTGGCAGCTGCATCCCGATTGGGAAATGGACTGGGCCATGGTGCAATCGCAAAATATCTTTTTAAATCGGCCATTGAGCAGGTTGTATCATGATTTGACAGAAAATCTGCTGTCATCTGAAACCATTCACCTGCGTGGATTTCGTTCCGGCACTGGTCCCCAACAGGCATTACATGTGGGGATACAATATCGTTCCTCCGGCGGCTGGATGTTCAATTGCAGCATCAATTTTCTGGACCAGCGTTGGATAAACATACAACCTTTGAGAAGAACAGCTTCTGCCATCTCTTCTTTACCCTCAGGTCAATCTCCGGAAAAATGGGTCTTACAGGAACAACTCCCGGCAGTCTGGTTGTTCCACGGACTGATAGGGTATAATTGGCGGGTATCAAAAGTAGGGGCGCATCCGGTTCAAATGCGCTGCTTTATATCCATTAGGAATTTGCCGGGAGATCATCTGCTGACAGGGGGTTATGAACAGCAAAGAATGAACCACGGAACGGATGGCCAGAATCTTTTTCCCAATAAATATTTTTTTACAACAGGTCGATACCTCACTGCCTCTCTTCAAATCGTTATATGAGAACATATTTTTTTCTTTTGGTTGCTTTTTTCAGTTGTGTGAGTTGTGTCAAACAGTGGGATACCCCTCCGCAGCCCTTGCCTGCTCAGCTTTCGCCCAACATTACTTTGCGGGAATTACGACAACTTCATTTTCCGGGTAACACAGAACAAATCATAGAAGACAAGGTAGCTGTGGGAATAGTGGTAGCCAATGATAGTTTGGATAATTTTTACAAAACCATTGTTGTGCAGGATGAAACCGGTGGGATATCAATTAAAATAGACGCCACACAACTTTATCTTTTATTTCCGGTAGGGCAGCAGGTGTTTATCCGATTGAAAGGCTGTTGGCTGGGTGATTACGGGGGATTGCTTCAACTGGGTGCCGGCTCTGATCGGACTGATAGCCTTTATCCCAAATTAATATCCATTCCCCTTCCTTTATTGAATCAGGTCTTGGTAAAAGGTGTAACCGGTCAGATTGTTTCTCCGAAAGAATTGTTGGTTCAACAGCTCAATGATAGCTTTCAAAATTGTCTGGTTCGCATCAACCAGGTCGAATTCATTGCCTCAGATACCTCTCGCCCCTGGGCAGATGCATTCAATCGTCAGTCTGTCAACCATGTGCTTACATCCTGTGGGGGAGGATCCGTCTATCTGCGAACGAGTGGTTTTGCCCGCTTCGCTTCTTTAAAAACACCCAGAGGCAACGGAACAATTACAGGTATTTATACTGTTTTCGGGTGGGAAAAACAACTGGTAATCCGTGATACATCAGATATTCATTTCAATGGCTTGCGCTGTTCCGGTGGTGGATTTGTTACCCTTTTTTCTGAAGATTTTGACTTACACCGACCGGGTAGTTTACTCAATTTGGAGGGTTGGAAGAATGTTGCTGAATCAGGGGGAAGATTTTATTACGCCAAATCTACCGGCAATGAACGGTATGCCTCCATAGAGTCATTTGCATGCGGTGAGCCACAAATAACCAGTTGGCTGATCAGTCCGACCATCCCTCTGAATGGAGCCTCTGGTGCACGCCTAAGTTTTACTACCCGAGCCGGCTTTGATAATGGTGCCAAACTCGAAGTGCTGGTATCTTCGAATTACGATGGCAGTAATTCGCCTTCCCGATCTAAGTGGACACTTCTTTCTGCAGCCATTGCCACTGGACCCTCCTTCAACCAATCGATTTCATGGACACCCTCCGGTAGTTTATCACTTTCCTCTTTTAAAACCAATATTAGGTTGGCTTTTCGTTATTTCGGATCAGATACAGGGGTGAATCGCCGAACCACCACTTTTCACTTAGACAACGTAAGGATACTGTCCAATTAGTCAAAAAGGGAGGTTACAGTTTACCGGACTGTCATCGATGGTTACCCGGCAGTTGACATCCTGTCAGATGAAACACCCTTGGTATTGCTTTTGATTGTGTCGTGGAAAACCAGGTACTATGCAAAAAGGACAAATTCGCGTTCAGACAGAGAACATTTTTCCAATCATTAAAAAATTTCTATACAGTGAGCATGAGATTTTTCTTCGCGAGCTGGTAAGCAATGCGGTGGATGCCTCTCAAAAATTGACAACCCTGCTTTCATTAGGAGAAGCCAAGGGTGAAGCAGGGGAGTTGCGAATTGATGTTGTGTTGGATGCATCAGCCAAAACCATCACCATTACCGACAGGGGTGTCGGAATGTCGGGAGAGGAAGTAGATAAGTACATCAATCAGGTAGCATTCAGCGGAGCAGAGGAATTCATGCAGAAATACAAGGATGCCAATATCATCGGTCACTTTGGGTTGGGTTTTTACAGTGCTTTCATGGTCAGTGACAAAGTGGAGATTTTCTCTAAAAGCCATACTGATGCACCCGGTGTTTACTGGAGTTGTGATGGCAGTCCGGAATTCGAATTGTACGAAGTAGATTACGATCAGCGTGGAACAAAAATTGTTCTACACATCAATGAAGAAAGCAAGGAATTTTTGGAAGCGTCTCGCCTCAAAGGAATTCTCGAGCGGTTCTGTAAATTTTTACCCGTAGCTATTTTCTTTTCAGAAGCAGGCAAAGACAAACCGGAAGAGGAAAAGTCTATCAACAATACCCGTCCTTTATGGACCCAGAAGCCGGGCGATCTGACAAAAGAGGAGTATGAAAAGTTTTATCGTGAGTTGTATCCTTTTAATGAAACTCCACTTTTCTGGATTCACCTGAATGTTGATTATCCTTTTAATCTGACCGGAATTCTTTACTTCCCCAAGATCAAAAACTCTTACGAAATACAAAAAGATAAAATACAGCTTTATTGTAACCAGGTTTTTGTAACGGATGAAGTAGCCAACATTGTTCCGGAATTTCTTATGTTATTACAAGGGGTGATTGATAGTCCGGATATTCCACTGAATGTTAGCAGAAGCTATTTACAGGGAGATCCGAATGTGAAAAAAATCAATTCGCACATCACCAAAAAAGTTGCAGATAAATTGGATGAGATTTTTCGCAATGAGCGTGGATCATTGGAAGAAAAATGGGAAAGCCTGGGTCTTTTCGTGAAATACGGTATGATGACCGATGACAAGTTTTTAGAGAAAGCCAATAAGTTTTTAGTCATGGAAGATACCGAGGGTAAATTCCATACGCTGGAAGAATACACCACCGCTACATCGGCGTTGCAAAAAAACAAAGATGGCAAGCAGATAATACTCTACACTACCAATCCGGTTCAGCAGGATGCTTATATATCAGCCTGCAAAGACCGTGGTTATTTGGTTGTAAAAATGGAGACCATTGTTGATGCTGCTTTCATTAATACGATGGAAAGCAAATGGGAGAATGTTTCTTTTGTACGG
>JBJTTC010000031.1:0-2615 GCA_046079965.1 Sediminibacterium sp.
TCAAAATCACCCTTCAAATAATGCGCCAGACCAAGATGGTACCAGATGTTGGATTGCAGCGTACTGGTAGGAATATTTTGCTCATTGGGCATACCATCCGGCTCCACCTCATCCGGAAGTCCGGTTGTCAATGCCACCGCCCGCTCGAAATCATTGATTGCCTTATCGAAGCACCGTAAGGTAATGTATCGGTGCCCCCGATGCCGGTAAGGGGCTGCAGCACCCGGATGCAGCTCTATAGCTCGTGAAAAAAAATCGAGGGACTGGTAATAGTTACCCAAATAAGCCGTGCGCCTGCCTGCCCAAATAAGCGCATCCAACTGCTTTGGGTTGGCTTCCAGTCGCTGAAGTGCTTCTTTCAAGTCACTCTCCATGAGCTGTTTTGCAGCAGCTGATGAAGATGGCATTGGATGGTCCTCGCTCATCCAGCATCGCTGGGCATTGAGTTGTAAGGAAATGAATAACGGCAGGCAAATCAGAAAGAGACAATTTCGTAACATACGATTGTAATCTTTGGTGTGCCTACAAGTTATCAACTTTTTAAGTCTTGCTAAAATGTTGTATCTTAGGGTACGGTTGCGACAATCGTTCCAATCAGCCCCTTTTCTTCATTGCAGACTTGTATCTTCTTCATATCCGGCAACACGGAGAGGGCCATTTGTTCACGAAAATCTCTTTATGACAAAAAAATCAGTGTCACCCAAAATGATGGTAACCTCTGAAATAGGTACGCTCCGTCGTTTATTGGTGCATAGTCCGGACAGCGGACTCGGCAAAGTGGTTCCATCGAAGGCACAGGACTGGTTATTCGAAGATATTGTTCACCTGGATACCATTCGACGTGACGAATATGATTACTACACCAAACTATTACTCTATTTTTTAGACCCTCAAAAAATAAAGGGAAAACTTCGCAAGATTGACAATCCCGGAAATCGGAGAAATTTTTATAAACCCGGTCACCAGGAGTTTTATAAAAGTGACAAAGTAGTAGAGTTGCAATGGTTACTGGAAGAAATCCTGCACCAGCAGCAAACCAAACTGGAATTAATAGCAGCGATTTGCGCCATGGAAGGTGTATCATTCATGGAACAACAAAAATTACAGGAACTACATCCCGATAAATTAGCCAAACTTTTTATCAGTGGTAGCTACAATGATCAACAACCCATATTTGCTCCTATACCTAACTTCATTTTCACACGTGATATTGGCATTGTTATCAAAGACTATATTTTATTGAATAAACCCGCTAAACAAGCACGCACCAGAGAGGCGCTGTTAGCAAAGTACATTTTTTTTCATCATCTGCTTTTCAATGACTACCGGAATAATATCCTTGAGCTACCTGAAAAACATCCCCACTTTTTAAACCCAAAAGAAGGTGGTGAGAGAAAAGTAACGCTGGAGGGTGGCGATGTGATGGTTGTCAGCAAAGACCATGTTCTGATTGGTATCAGCGAACGTACCAGTTGGGAAGCAGCCCACCAGACCATCAATCTGTTGTTTGAGAAAAAAATCATGAAGAAGGTAACAGTAGTGCGTATACCCAAAAAACGTGACTACATGCACATCGATACGATTTTTACACAGGTGAAAAAAAATGTGTGGGTGATGCTGGGAAGTTTTTCTAAAAAGGCAATGAAAAAGTTGGATGAAGATCCTATAGAACAGGTATTGGAGGGCAGCTCAAAAAAGGAAGATAAGATTGCTTTCATTCAATTTCATGTGAAAAAACCCAAACAACCAACCTATTTTGATAACCTGGAATCTCTGCTGGAAGACATCAGCCAAAATGACCTGGGCTGCAAGGGAAAAACTACTTTTATCTACAGTGGTAACAATGAATTTCCCTTTGATGCGCGCGAACAATGGACTGACAGTTGTAACCTATTGGCGTTGAAAGATGGAGTTGTGTTGGGGTATGACAGGAACAATAAAACTACTGAAGCCTTTCGCCAGGCAGGATTCAAAACAATTCATGTAGCAGAATTGCTGGAAAAATTCGAGTCCGGAAAAATCACCCCTGCACAAATTAAAGACACCCTTATATTGATGCCTTCCGCTGAACTCAGCAGGGCCAGGGGCGGATTTCATTGTATGAGTATGCCACTCTTACGCGATGAACCGGGACAATAACCTTCATTATATCAATTTCTTCATTGCCATCAACAATGCCAACCACCTCACACCTACTGATGATTCGACCTGTTCGATTTGGCTTCAATGCACAGACCGCTGTCAACAATGCTTTTCAGGTTGCTGATGCCAACCAACAAGAAGTAGAGAGAAAAGCCATTGCAGAATTCGATGGTTTTGTTGAAAAACTAAGGACTGCAAATGTCGATGTGACAGTAGTAGAAGATACTCCTGAACCGCACACGCCCGACTCCCTGTTTCCCAACAACTGGATTTCTTTTCACTCGAATGGAAGCATTGTTTTGTACCCCATGTTTGCTGTGAACCGTCGACTGGAAAGAAAACCAACAGTACTTGCTGCTATCAAGAAAAAATTTCAGGTAAGGCAAACAGAAGATATGAGTGTGTATGAAAACAGACAACTCTATCTGGAAGGAACAGGAAGTATGGTATTGGATCGCGATAACCGGTTGGCC
>JBJTTC010000032.1:0-5090 GCA_046079965.1 Sediminibacterium sp.
ATTCGCTGGCTGACTCCACATAACATTCATGTGGCTGGATTCATTCGCGAAATACCCGGTCAAACTATTTATTGCTTGTTCAACTATGGTTCGACAACTTCTTACCTGACCTGGTATGCTTTCAGGGAGTCGGGCAGATCAATTAAACAACTTTATGACCATTGGTCAGGCAGGAAAATCGAAACTGGACCTGATCATGAATACCTGATCATGGAACCCTATTCATTCCATATACTTGAAGTACAATAAAGTTAGTTTCAATTGATACTTATCAGGGCTTCTTCTTCATCTTGAGCCGACCCACAATGAGTTGACCCACATTCTTCCCAATTTCTGTGCTGGTGATACAAGAGTTATGAAAATGTAATCCGCCATAAAACCTTGCCCAATTATTTTCAATTGCTGCGGCCCGAAAAGAAGTGAAACTTCTATTGGCAATTCCAAATTCCAACTCGGTTGAATCGGTATAAGAAAAATTGTCTCCGAATACACTGGTAAGTGCTTCTGCGGCAGAAGAAGAAATAGTCGAGTGACCGCAGGTATATTCAGGAAAGGCGGGTGTTTGCAGATAGGGCCGCCAATTCATGTCAATATATTTGTTGATAACAGTTTCCGGTCTCACTGTGTTGTATTTGTATTTCACATGCCAGCACTGAATAAAGGCATCAAATAAAGAAATACTGGTAACAGCGTATGCATAGACAGTAGCGGGAAAATCAAACTTTGTCTTTTTAGCTGCAATGCCAATTACCCCCATCCAATGGCCTGGAGGAGAGAATTTTTTACTGCCAAACATCACGTGACCTATGACATTCATTTTAAAAGGATTGTCATCCCAGAATTCAGCAATATGGCGCTGTTCGGGGGTAAGACTATCAACAGCATTTTTAATTTTCATCACCTCCTGGTAGTAAACACTTTTGGTATCCTTGATGTCAAAAGCCGGAGGGGGTGGCGGACAAAATATACCTGAACTATCAATTACCATGGGTCTGATGTCTTGCCAGTGGGGCTCAACAGCCGAGGCATACATAGGTGGAGTAGGGATCCATCTGCCGGGAATATCCTTTACCGAATACTTCTCTGCTCCGCGTGTTTCCAGATAATTATCTTTTCTGCTCCAGCGAATGATGCCCGAAGAAATGCTGTCTGCCAGTTCGCGGGAGGCCTTCTCCACTTTTTTGGGAAGTCCCTTAGATCTGGCCAGACTCAATATGCTATCGCGATAGTTTTGCATGCTACCTTCCGGAAAAGTAACTGCTTCTCCCACTTTAATATAGGCAAGTAAAGCAGCGAGTGGATAATCAACATCTGCTCCGGAAGGCAATACAGGCTTAGATTGTAATCCATTGAGCTGACCAACGAGTGATTGATATTGATCGGGATAGCCGGCTGCAATTACTTCGTAAGCAGCGACGGCTGCGTAAGCATAGTTGCGGGAAGCCACCATGGGAGGAAAGTTATTCCCCATTACAACGGTATTCAATTCATGAACGGTCTGACTATATAGGTCAGGTTGTTGGAAAAATTCTTTATAGGCCTGGTTGTTGGAACATGCGGTAATAAATATAATGCCAGATAGGCATGTAATCAATCTTTTCATTGAAATGCAAAAAAAGTAAATAATAGGATTAATATTGGTTGTCGTTAACCCACCTGATCAACCATCAAAATTAATATTTATCTCCTGATAGCGTAGGTTTTCTTTTCCATTCCAACACCTGTGATGGTAAGTGACTTCCAGGTGGGAGGAAGCGTGGACTGAAGTTGTTGTATGCCTTTTTCCGTAATATCTAAACCGCCGAATCCCATTAGCACCGATTGAAGAACCCCTCCGGCACCCGTAGCGAAATAAGGATTAGTACCACCCTTGGTTTCAGCAATTACCCGAAATGGTGGCAGCAGATTGGGTTCATACGATTCTTTGAAAAATTTATGGGCATTGGCTGCATCTCCCAACCGGGCACAAAGCAGAGAAAAAATGGCATGTGTCATGGCGGGTGTTCCCTCATTAGGAACGCGCGTTTCGTAATATTGAAGGTCTTTTTTGATTTGTGCGGGAGCTGTTATTTCACGCAGGGGATAGGCCAATAAGTTCACATCTGCCTGCTTGATTCCTTCGCCCTTATAAGTTGCATGCTCTTTGGTCACACCGTTGTCCATTACCAGAATAGGGATATTTTCTGCCACCTGTTTCCAATCAGGATCAGCAGGCAGGCCCAGCACCCTGGCAGCACTGGTGGCATGTTGCAGCACTGCTTTGGCTGCAGCATTGGTAAAGGCATTGTTGTCGACATTTTCAGCCCATTCATCTGCAGCGACCACATTGTTGATATCATATTTACCCGGACCATTTCGTTCAACCCTGCTTGCCCAAAAGTCTGCAGTCTCCCGTAAGATGGGCCAGCCCTTTTCCCGCAACCAGTCTTTGTCCTGTGTTACACAGTAATAGTTCCAGACCGCCAAGCCAACACAAGCCGTGATGTGGTGCTCAAAAGGACCACTCAAAGCCCATACGGGGGTTTCTTCTACCCCTGTTCCCGCGCTTTCCCAGGGGAACATGGCACCACGGTAGCCATGACTGAATGCATTTCTTCTCGCTGCAGGTAATCGCTGAAAACGATATTCCACCAACGACTTCGCCAAAGCAGGTTGCATCACCAACAAAGCCGGATACATCCACAATTCCGTATCCCAAAATACATGTCCGTTGTAACCGAGTCCACTCAACCCCATGGGTGATATACTCAAATCATTTCCTTCGCGAACGAAAGAATACAAATGATACAACATGCTCCGAACGTCCTGCTGGGCCTGGTTGTCGCCTTCTATCACAATATCACTTTTCCAAAGATTCACCCATGCACTTTTATGTTTTTGCACCAACCGGTCTCTTCCCTCTAATCGCGCAAACAAAGACATTCTTTCTGCTTCATTCAATGGATCATCATGGTGCGCTGAGGTAATAGATGTGCCGGCAATGGAAAACCGATAGGTTTGGCCCGCACTTAACTTCTTATTGAACTTCATGAGATGCATGTTATTGTCCCACATCTCATGAATTACCCTAGGCTCTTGTCCATGAGCTTCAGGGAACAAAAATGAGTTGGAAGCACATAATTGCAATTTGCCGGTTGGACTTTTCGCTGTTGAAGTTAGCAGTTGTATGACCGCATGTGGACGATCGATCTCATTATAATAGTTCTGAACGTCGCGCAATGCGTCAGGTGCTTCCATAACGCTGGCTGCTGATAAATCGATAGACTCCCGTGCTGTAATGGTCACATCCATTAGTACCGTAAATGGAAGCTGACGAAGCGCATAGTAGGTATAGGAAATGGTGGCCTGTGTGCCCAGATTACAGGAAGCAGTAAAAGAGGCCTCACGCATGTTTAATTCCTGGGTAAAATTGCTCACATTGGCTGCACTCACTCGTTTGCCATTGATGTCAATCTGCATATTCAGCAGGTTGAAACTGCGCAAAAAATTACTTACCCGCCCGCGGCCATACAAATCGTAAGCTCCCGACAATAAGACATCTTTTACCTTGAACGGTTCGGGTGAAGCGACCACTCCTATCATTCCGTTGGCAACTGTGGCACCATAATATTGACGGGCATCAATGGAAGAAGTTTTGATCTTCCACGGATCCTGCGCATGAGAAACCATTACAGAAGTACATACAGAAAGGATTAAAAAAAGCTGCTTCATAACGGATATTTAATTTCCTGCAATATAAAAAAAAGGGGGCTTCCGGTGACAGTATAGTTCTTCAACAATTTGACCCTTCTATACTTATTGTTAGTTTGTTCAATCTTTACTGATAGTCTCAAAATGAAACAGCAACAAAATACAGGAAACAACCAAATTATGATACAAGTTTATTGAAGTAAACAAAGGTGTCGTAAACTCCCCCAAGTGAAATTCTCTACCGACAAAAAGCAGGAAAATCAGTACTTTGCAAGCATTCATACCACCAGCACCAATTGCCTGAAAATGAAAAAATCGATTGCCTGTGTCTGTCTTTTATTTTTGATGACGGGCTGCAATAGGGAGGACAAACTTTTTCGTCTAATAGATGCCTCTAAAAGCGGGATTCAATTCAGCAACATTATCACCGAAACACCCGACAGGAATATACTGAACTATGAGTATATGTACAATGGGGGCGGCGTTGGTATCGGGGACTTCAACCACGATAGTTTGCCGGATATTTATTTCACCGGCAATCTCGTTGCCAATCAACTGTATCTAAACAAGGGGCAACTAAAATTTGAAGAAGTATCAGCAAAAGCAGGTGTAAAAGGCGAAGGTAAATGGTGCAAAGGCGTCAGTGTGGTAGATATCAACAACGATGGGTGGGATGATATCTATGTCTGTGCTGCAGTTTTGCCAGATTCTAATGCCCGAAAAAATATTTTATATGTGAACCAGGGACTGGATTCCAATACCGGTATCCCTCAGTTTAAAAATCTGGCAGAAGAATACGGACTCGACGATGCATCCAATACACACATGGCTGCTTTCTTTGATTGTGACAATGATGGTGACCTGGATGTGTACCTACTGCTGAATGACCTGGATGGCACATACCCCAATGAGTTCAGGCCCATTCGAAAAGATGGGAGCTGGCCCAACACAGATAAACTTCTCGAAAACAACTGGGATGCCACTAAAGGCCATGCAGTTTTCAATGATGTTTCCCGCAAAGCAGGTATTTTAATAGAAGGGCACGGACTGGGAGTGAACATAACAGATATCAATCAGGATGGTTGGAAAGATATCTATGTCAGCAATGACTATATATCCAATAACATTTTATACATCAATAATAAAAATGGAACATTCACTGACCAATGTTCCCGCTATTTCAAACACGTTAGTAAAAACGCCATGGGCAATGATGTAGCAGACATCAACAATGATGGCCTTCCCGATATTGTCGAAATGGATATGATGCCTGCAGATCGCTACCGGCAAAAAATGATGTACAATGACATCAGCTACCAGACCTACCAGAATTTTGCCCGCTTCGAATACATGCACCAATATGCCCACAATACCCTGCAATTGAACCAGGGCATGGTAAA
>JBJTTC010000033.1:0-4272 GCA_046079965.1 Sediminibacterium sp.
ATTGCACAGAACCCCACAAAAAAAAGAGAAGACAGCAGGCTACTGGTAGTTGACCGCAGAACCGGTCACATGGAAAACCGCCATTTTCGGGATATTCTTGACTATTATGATGACAAGGATGTTTTTGTGGTAAACAATACCAAAGTTTTTCCTGCCAGAATGTATGGCAGGAAAGAGAAGACGGGGGCCAAAATCGAAGTGTTCCTCTTGCGTGAATTGAACAAACCCAATCGTTTGTGGGACGTGGTAGTGGATCCTGCACGTAAAATAAGGGTAGGCAACAAACTTTATTTCGGAGACAACGAAGAACTGGTTGCAGAAGTAATAGATAACACCACCAGCAGGGGAAGAACCATACGCTTTCTTTGGGATGATACAGAAGAAAGTTTCAAAAAAATACTTGAAATGCTGGGTGAGACCCCGCTGCCCAAATACATCAAACGCAAACCTGATGAAGAGGACAAAGAGCGGTACCAAACTGTTTATGCCAAACACGAGGGAGCTGTTGTTGCACCTACTGCCGGTCTCCATTTCAGTCCGGAACTCATCAAGCGTTGTGAAATTCAAGGAGTGCGCTTCGCGGAAGTAACGCTTCATACCGGATTAGGCACTTTTCGCCCAATAGAAGTAGAAGACCTCAGCAAACACAAAATGGATGCTGAATATTATGCCATTTCCGAGCAGGCTTGTTCGATTGTGAACAAGGCTAAAGAGTCTGGACACCGCATCTGTTCAATTGGAACCACTACGATGCGTGCAATGGAAAGTAGCTTTACCGCACAAAAATTATTGAAGCCAAGTGAGGGCTGGACCAACCTCTTTATCCACCCACCTTATAAATTCAACGTTGCTGATAGTCTGGTAACTAATTTCCATCTGCCGAAAACAAGCCTGCTCATCATGACCTGCGCATTTGCAGGATATGAGTTGACAATGGAAGCTTATAAAAAAGCCATAAAAGACAAATACCGCTTTTTTAGTTATGGAGATGCTTTGCTGATTGTATAATCAGTTGACAGGTAATTATAAGCCGAACAATCCCTTGTTGAGCGCTTGCAAAATTTCTTTCTTATATTTTGCGGGAATGAGCAGGGTTATGTTGTGAGCACTTCCACCAAAACTTACCATGGTTACCGGAATATTCCTTAAGGAAGTAAAGAGCTTTTCCAACACATGCTCTGTTTGTCCGATCTCATTGCCTACAACAGATACAATCGTCTGACCGGTTTCTACTTCCACCGTTCCAAAGGGTTGTAGCTCCTGTAATATTTCTTTTAAATAAGTATCATTATCGATGGTAACTGCTACTGCTACTTCCGAAGTAGTAACCATATCTATGGAAGTCTTGTACTTTTCAAAAACCTCAAATATTTTTCTCAAGAACCCATATGCCAGAAGCATTCGGCTGCTTTTAATTTTAATGGCAGTAATTCCGTCTTTTGCAGCCACTGCCTTTACCCCTGTGGAACCGGCATCTTTTTTGATGACCGTTCCTGCCGCATCAGGTTGCATGGTATTGAGAAGTTTTACCGGCACATTCTCCTGCTGAGCCGGCCAAATACAGGTGGGATGAAGAATCTTCGCCCCAAAATAGGCCAGCTCGGCTGCCTCATCAAAACTTAACTGTTCTATCGGCAAAGTCACATCTACCATCCGAGGATCATTGTTGTGCATTCCGTCTATGTCCGTCCATATTTCACAAACATCAGCCTGTAATGCAGCAGCCACCAGTGAGGCCGTATAATCACTTCCACCCCGTTTTAAATTATCTACTTCTCCGCGTGCGTTGCGACAAATGTATCCTTGCGTAATGAATAATTTTTTATCTGCATGTACCTCCATCAGGCGCTGCAGCCGTTGTCGTATGAGTGGCAGTTGTGGTTCCTCATACTGATCAATGGACATAAATTCAAGTGCGGGTAATAGAATATGATCAATGCCCTTTTCTTCTAAATAAAGCGAAAACAAACGGGTACTCAATAATTCACCCTGTGCAAGAATGTCCTTGTTGAGGGCTTCGCTGAAAGAAATTTTCAAGATGATGTGCAGGAAATCAAAATGCTCTGTTACTACCCGGTGTCCCTTTTCCCGCATTGAAGGCCGGGTCAATAATTGATCGACAAACCCACGATAGTGATTTTGAAGGTGGGTAATCTTTTCGTTGGCTGCCTCTTTATTCCCATCAGCCAATGCCTGACTGATATCAACCAAACTATTGGTTGTTCCACTCAATGCGCTCAAGACCACCAGCGTTGGTTGCCCATCTCTAGTAATCAATTCGCTCACCTGATGCATGCGCTCGGGCTTACCTACACTGGTTCCTCCAAACTTCATTACTTTCATACTACCTATCTTTTCCCCGACATCTGCGGGATTCACATCTTGAATTTAAATGGATGCAAATGTAGGCAGCACCGTTGGAAGAAAAAAGCAGCCTGTAATTTATAAAGGCACAATCCCCAATTGTGAAGCAATCTGCCGCAGGTCGTCATCCACCAAATCGTGTACCGGAATACCACTCTTACTTCGCTCAGCGGCAGTAATTCTCTCCGGATCACCAGGAATCAGAACCCGGTCAAAGCCCGGAGCAGGCATCGCAGCCCTGAATCTACCAATCCAATTGTCCATATGCTGTTTGAATTCTGCAGCCGGACGAAATGCATCAATGCGCATGGCACCAAAAAAATGTCCCAATCCTTTTCCAGGCATATTCTCCGGCATAGCAATGTATGCCGGAAATGGTGGCGCCCAAGGACCATAAGAAGCACCACTGAAAACAGCAGAAAAAATATCTACAATGCTGCCTAATGCATAGCCTTTATGACTACCATGTTCGCGATCGCCCCCTAAAGGCAAGAGGGATCCCTGTTTTTTTAATATATGGGCATCATTGCTGGGCTGCCCTTCTGCATCCTGCACCCAACCATCGGGGGTAGGACTGTCTTTTTGTTGCAACAATTCCAATTTACCATTGGCAGCAGTTGTAGTGGCAAAATCAGCAACAAAAGGAGGTTGATCACCGGCAGGGATAGCTACTGCAATAGGATTTGTTCCCAGCATTTTTTCTTTCGAAAAAGTAGGAGCTACCAATGCACTGGCATTGGTCATCGCAATGCCTATCATGTCTTTCTCCAATGCCAGCATTGCATGATAACCCGCAATGCCAAAATGATTGGAATTTCTTACACTCACCCAACCGGTTCCACATTGCTCCGCCTTTTTCATTGCTATCCGCATGGCCTGGGGAGCCACCACCAATCCAAGTCCGGCATCGCCATCCATCACAGCAGTTGAAAGCGTTTCATGAACCACCTGTATATTGGGTTGTACATTCACCCTTCCGGCTTCTTTCAAACGCAAATAACCACGCAATCGGGCAACTCCATGGCTATCAATACCACGAAGGTCTGCAGTAACTAATGCGATTGCTGCCGTATGGGCATCAGCTGTTGAACAGCCAACTGTTTCGAGTACGCGCTGAACAAACCCAACCAAAGAATCAAATGAATGTGTCGCCAATCTCTAAATCGATTGATTAAAAAGGCAATGGTCCATCTCCTGCAGCATTGTCAACGGTGGGAGGTGTTGAAGTCAATCCATCCGAAGCTCCTGAATCAACAGAACTCCCATCCCCTGAACGACTTCCCAATAATTGCAAATTGCCAACCCTCAGACTAAGAGAGGCCCCGGTTCGTCCATCTTGTGTAGTATAAGTTCGGATATCCGGCTGTCCCTCTACATAAACTTGGGTTCCCTTTTTCAAGTACTGTGTCACGCCGGTTTTTTCCGTCCAATAAGCGCAATCCACCCAAATTGTTTTGTCTTTGGGATTTCCTTTTTCATCTTTATCACGCCCTTTATCGGTATGTGCGATGGAAAAATTAATCACTGTTTTTCCGTTCACTGTGTTGGTAACAGCATCTTTTCCGAGGTTACCAATCGCTTGCATTCTAACCATACATTTCAATTTTGGTAAATATCAATAAAATGAGTCAACAAATAACAAGTATTTATTACCATTGGCTGACCCCGCCTAAACAACCCCTTTATTGCTTGGATAAGACCAGGGCTTTTTCAATCGAATTTCGCAACTTGAATAGCGTGTTTGGCCGTAACCCCATGGTTTGAAAGACTACCTTTCCGTCTTTATCCAGCACTGCGTGGGTGGGATATCCTCTGACCCCATATTGATTAGCAATTGCCGATCCGGACGGAATCTGCTGATAATCAAACGGCATTCCCTTTAAGAATTCTTCTAGCTGGGGCTGGTCA
>JBJTTC010000034.1:0-3318 GCA_046079965.1 Sediminibacterium sp.
GCGGATGGCATGTGGTTAAGTGCCTGGCCCCGCTTTGTTTTTGACGAGTTCGATGATGAAGTCATTGAGAACCTTAAAATTTATTTGGTCAACAAAACACCCGATCGATTCAACTTTCAATACAAACAAATTGCTCAGGAAAAGGAGGATTTTGTTTTGCAAAGTGAGATTGGACCCTTTCAGGATTTTTATCTGCATGATCTGCCATTTGAGCGGGTCAATGATGCGCCTTCTTTTTGGATCGATTTTACTTTACAGCCAACGGATAAAAAAAGGGCAACTCATTTTGAAACGCAACTCAAGTGGAAACCAAAGAGTATCTTCAAGAAGATGGAAGAACTGAAGGAGCAAAATCAACCTGCCGCCCTTTTTCCATTGTTCGATACGTATCCTGCCTTTGTTCCCGAAACATATACCGATCTTGGTCCGCTTCAGCGCAAGGGGTATAAAGTATATGATGCAAGTCGCATCAGAGAGCATTTGCCTCCTGCCAGATCTGTTATAGATTTACATATTGAGAAGATCACCGATCGCTGGCAGGATATGTCAACCGATGAAATGTTACATCTACAGTTGAGTGAGTTAGACCATTGGGTAGACATTGCCATTGCCCATCGGCTCGACTCTATGGTGATCATTCATGGCGTTGGAGCGGGCGTTTTGCGACAGGCGGTACATGAAAGACTGAATCACCGCAAGGAGATCAAATCCATTGTACACCAATATGAACCGGCTTATGGTGATGGGGCTAGCCGTGTATACTTCCGTTAATAAAAAAGCGTCTCCCTCCTTTTTCGTACCTTTGCATCGCTATATTCCCGAGCCATCGTTCCGCTAACGCGGGAAGGAAAGTCCGGACAGCACAGAGCAACCTACCGGTGAAGAGCCGGCTTTCGCCTCGAGCGAAAAGAGAAAGTGCCACAGAAAATAACTACCCTGTTCGCAAGAATAGGGAAAAGGTGAAAAAGTGAGGTAAAAGCTCACTATGCGGGCGGGTAACTGTCAGCATGGGTAAACCTTAGGTGCTGTAATGCCATGTATAGGATCGCCTGAAGACTGCTCGTCTGAGATCCAGGGTAGGCAGCAAGATCAGTTCAGCAATGTACTGACCAGATAAATGATGGTTTAGAAACAGAATCCGGCTTACGAGGAAATAGCATCACCCCTGCAGAACCGTTTCTACAACAGCTGCAGGGGTTTTTCTTTGTATATTTGCGCCTTATGACACAAGAGCAACTTAAAGTTTTGAGGGACCGTGTTCTCGTCCTGAGGAGGTTTCTTTGACGTTGATAACCGCAATTACAAAATAGATACTGACCGCCAGCTTTCTTTGTCCCCTGGATTCTGGGATGACAATGCCCGTGCCACTTCGGTAATGAAAGATATCAAGGTGAATGAGTATTGGCTGAAACTTTATAAGCAGGTTGAAACTGCCGTAGAAGATTTTGCCGTATTGTATGATTTCTGGAAAGAAGGTGACGCAGCAGAAGAGGAGGTAAAAACAGCTTTTTCGCTTGCACAACAATTGGTGGAAGAAGCCGAACTCAAAAGCACATTGAACAAACCGGAAGATGAGTTGCCTGCCATCTTGCAGATCAACGCAGGGGCCGGCGGAACAGAAAGCCAGGATTGGGCAGAGATGCTTTTGCGCATGTATCGGATGTATGGAGAAAAACAGGGTTGGCAGGTTACAGAGCTCGATTATCAGGAAGGGGAGGGGGCAGGTATTAAAACTGCAACGCTGCAATTTGATGGTGATTTCGCTTATGGATACTTGAAAGCTGAGAGTGGGGTTCATCGCCTGGTGAGAATTTCCCCCTTCGACAGCAATGCACGGCGACATACTTCTTTTGCATCTGTATTTGTTTATCCATTGATTGATGATACCATTGAGATTCAGGTGAATCCTGCCGATCTTGAATGGGCTTTCTTTCGCAGTGGCGGAAGTGGCGGACAAAACGTGAACAAGGTAGAAACGGCCGTTCGGTTGAAACACATTCCCAGCGGATTCATAGTTGAATGTCAGCAGGCACGCACCCAGGGCGAAAACAGGGAACTGGCTCTAAAAATGCTCAAGAGCCGACTCTACGAAGAGGAGTTGCGCAAGCGCCAAGAAGTGTTGAATGCAACCAATGCAGGCAAGAAAAAAATTGAATGGGGCAGTCAGATACGTAGTTATGTTTTCCATCCCTATAAAATGATCAAAGATCACCGCACCGATTTCGAAGTGGGTAATGTTGGTCCGGTAATGGATGGTGAACTGGATGGTTTTATCAAGGCCTACCTAATGATGGAGAAGGAAACCGGCTAGAAGTCATTTTTCGTCTCCGCGGGGTCTTCCGCCGGAGGCGGAGACCCTGCGGTTCACACACGGAGATTTTAATCTAGCCAAAGACCATTTCAGTCTTTAGCCAAAGGTCTTTAGTCTTTGGCAAATTTTCAATACTTTGAAATTTTTTCAAAAAAATGAAAACACTTGTAAATTTTTTTAATTGAAATTGGAAACAAATAAATGTGCAAAATCAAGCCAAAGACCAATAGCCAAAGACCAAAGACTGTTTCCAAAGACCAATAGCCAAAGACCAAAGACGACTTCTGTCTTTAGCTTATGGTCTTTAGTCTTTGGTAAGATGCTCTTATCGTTGGAGCTAATCAAATCATTGTTTAAATACCCCGATCGGTTACTCAGCTTCATTTTTGTCGATACCGGCCTGTCTAAGAATTGCCAGGAATGTACCCTTTTTTAAATCTCTCCCTCCGTGAAATGGCACAATGGCGGTTTTGTTGTTAATTGGGTTATAAAATAATCTGAGAGACCCTTTTGATCGCTTATAAATAAATCCATTTTCTTCCAATAATTTAATTAGGTGGCGGGGACTCAGATTCATTCTCCCTCCACAATTAAAGAGTATTCCAGGGTATTACTGTCTTCGGGTAATGATTCACCTCTTTCCCGCAATTCTTCTACATACAATGATATGGCTTCCTTTGCCATCGTAACTGCTTCATCCCAATCCTGGCCATAGGTAATACAACCGGGTAAAGCAGGGACAGATACTGTATAACCTCCTTCTTTTTCTTTGCTAATGTGTAATTTATAACTGTACATATTGTTCTTGGAAGTTGAAAAGTAATTGAATGATTATAAAAAACACATACTGGATTTCTTTATAGTACCCTTTACGAAAACAAAGCAACTGCAGATTTTATCGATTTTTGTTTTCTTAGTTCAAAGATAAAAAAGTAAAGAAAATTAGCATCCGTATTTGTTTCAGGTATAAATACGGGTTGTTTTGTAACCGAAGGTTTTCATGCCGC
>JBJTTC010000035.1:0-7058 GCA_046079965.1 Sediminibacterium sp.
CGATCGGCCAAACTAACTGCTTTTTACCAACACACCGGATTCAAAGGCGCCACTGCACATATTGATGATAAATATGGAATTGACATCGATGATTCTTATTTGGTAGAAGATCTTTTGTCGGATGAACTCAGGGAGAAATACCATATTCAAATTACCCCCGGCCTAAAAGCAACAGCAGATGATTGGCACATCGGCTACACCAAGCTTTCCTCCCTCACCAAGTCCTGATCATTCTTCAACCACCTGATATGAAAAAAAGAGATTTCCTCCGAACGATGACTTACTCAGCATTGAGTACCCCACTGGCATGGCTCTCACTTCCTGCCAGTGCCCGGGATCTTTTGAACTCCTCCCCCGAGGTTACGGCAAGTGATGATACATTCTGGCAAGAAATCAGGGGGGCATATCGGTTGAAACCGGACTACATCAATCTGGAGAACGGTTATTACAACATTTTACCAACGCCATTATTAGAGCGACACATCGAGCATATTCGGGAGGTGAATTACCAGGGCTCTTATTACATGCGGAAATTTCAGTTCGACAATAAACGGAAAATGGCTTCCCGCGTAGCGGAATTAGTGGGCACCACTCCGGATCAATTGGTATTGACCCGCAATACAACCGAATCATTGGATATGATCATCGGCGGTTATCCATGGCAACCGGGTGATGAAGCCGTAATGGCAGCACAGGATTATGGTGCTATGCTCGACATGTTCCGCCAGGCAGCCAAAAGATTCGGCATTAAAAACAATATTGTCTCTGTTCCTAATCATCCTGCATCCGACGAAGAAATTGTAGAGTTGTATGCAAAAGCCATTACACCCAAAACCAAACTTCTGATGATCTGTCACATGATCAATATCTCCGGACAAATTTTACCCGTTCGAAAAATCTGTGATATGGCCCACAGCAAAGGAGTAGAAGTGATGGTAGATGGCGCTCATGCTATTGCACATATTCCTGTTAACATGACTGAACTCGATTGTGATTATTATGGAGCCAGTCTGCACAAATGGCTGTGTGTGCCACTGGGTGTTGGATTATTGTACATGAAGAAAAAACACATCGGAAAAATCTGGCCACTCTTAGCCCCTGCGGAAAAAGCCGCAGATGATATTACCCGCCTGAATCATTTGGGTACACATCCTGTGCATTGTGAACTGACGGTGATAGATTCCATTGATTTCTTTACAATGATCGGTGCTGCCAGAAAGGAAGCCAGACTAAGATTTTTACAACAGTACTGGACAAGCCGTGTGGCGGGTATTCCGGGTATAATTTTAAATACCCCTACCGATGCTGCCCGTTCTTGTGCCATTGCTAATGTTGGCATCAAGGGAATGAAACCTGCTGATATGGCTGTAAGACTTTTAGAACAATATAAAATTTGGACGGTAGCTATTGATACCGCCGGTATTCATGGATGCAGGATCACACCGAATCTTTATACCACCACCTCAGAACTGGATGTATTCATCGGAGCATTGAAGGAAATGTCTTCCGCCGCAGCTTAATGCCCCCATTGTTGTGTGCTGAGAGATCTAATTACTTCAAGCGATTGGCAGCATCATTTCTTTAGTGCTGCCACCGCATCTTCCTCAATTAATCCAATCTGAGCTGAATGCAGCATCGCCTCACGGGTATGATGAAATACCAAAGCATGGATGGGTGAATCAGCAAGAGATGATAACAAATTCTTTGTTTCCATTTCTTTTTCTTGATTGACACAACGAATATAAATAGCCAATATATTTTTCGGGAACTCCTGGGCAACCGTACAATAAATCATTGGGTCGTGCTGGGAATTATCTCCATATAAAACAAAACGTTGCCTGGGAAACATTTCCAAAACACGGCGTATGCGCATCAGTTTAAGATGGTGCTGTGTTTGACCGGTAGCACCCAATTCAAAAAGTCGCTTGATCTTATTCAATAAAAGCACGCCGACAGGCAAATGATTGTGTGAAAAAAATTCTGTCAGATCATCATAAAGATTCCATTCACTGCTCGAGATATAAAAAAAGGGATTGGGAAGATCAGGTGTCGTGTGGGAAAGGGATAGTAAGTTAAAATAACGAACAATGTCCTCGAATGTCTTTCTGCTCCTGGGTTGACGGGTGAACAATACACGCAAACGTCTGAACATGCGGGAGGAGTAGGAAACAAGAATCGTATCATCAATATCAGATATCACACCCAATTGTACGGAATGGGGGATGTAAATTTCACCCTTTGTTTCTCTCAATACCTCTCCCTGTTGATTGAGGTAGGCCACCCAAATGGGGTGATGGCCGGCAGTTAATTCCTGTTCTACTTGCCAGTGAAATTCAAAAAAACCATCTTCCTGAGTGATGGTTTCCCATTGCATCCCGGCATGGGACAAGCGGATACGAGCGCCGGCAATGGGGTGAATATTGAAGAGTCGAATCAAGTGCCTGACATTGTACCAAATCTGGTGGGTGAATCTTTCCCTTTCCGCCTGAACACCAGTTAATAGATGTCCGTACACCACCAAATGATGTGCATGCCCATAGCCTTTGTACAAACGCAGATTCAGCTCTTTGGGTTCCTGTATCTTTGCCATAATGATTAGTGTTTCAATTTAATCATAATTCGATTCTCGTTAACAATCTATCCTCATGCAGCCGCAAAAGTTTCTTTTCATCATCAATCCCAATGCGGGGGTAAGAACTGCCGGCTGGATACCTTTGATTGAAGAATTTTTCAAAGGAAGGCTCATCACCCCTGAATTTTGGGTAATGAGTTTGCACACTCATTCTGAGCAGGTAGCCAACATCATTGAAGAAACTTCTCCTGATAAAGTAGTGGCTGTTGGTGGAGATGGAACCATCAAGCTGATTGCAACGGCTCTGTTGAACAAGAAAATTCCACTGGGAATTTTACCGGCGGGTTCTGCCAATGGACTTGCCTATGATTTAGGAATCCCTGAAAATCCGGCCGCTGCGTTGCAGGTTTTGTTGGATGGGAAGGCACGCGCAATTCATGCCCTATCTATACAGCAGGAAATCTGTTTGCATCTCTCCGATCTTGGACTTAATGCCTGGGCGATGAAACGATTCAATAAAGGAGGGAAGAGAGGGATGTGGGGGTATGCGTTGGCTTCCATTCAGGCTTTGTATTATGCGAGAACTTTCCGGATTTCATTGACCATTGATGATAACAACCGGAGAGAAAAAGCAACGATGGTGGTTTTAGCCAATGGTACTTCTTACAGAACCGGTGCAGTGATTAACCCGGAAGGGTCTCTATTCGATGATCATTTCGAGGTGGTAGTCATGAAACAGATATCCATTATTGAAACTTTGAAGATGCTTTTCCGGAGTCGTTCTTTTGATCCGGAAAAACTGGTGATTTATCGGGCCAAAAAGGTTCAGATACAATGCCGCAAACGTGTTCCTTTTCAGATAGATGGGGAATTTAGAGGGAAGGTGCGGTACGTGGAAGCAGAGATTTTACCGCAAGCTATTCAGGTATGGGTGCCCGCGTGAAAAGTATTTGCTAGACAAATGACATTTAACTGAATTGTATGTCGACACAGTCACTGTTAAGAAAAACGTGTGGAATTAATTATCGCTATCAAAGATTTTAAGAGCAACCTTGAATGGGTATTTAAAATGCCATGATGCATAGGTGCTGAATCGGATACAATTTGTTCTGCTGACCAATGAAGAACAGTTTCATTCAAAGATGACTAATTCCAATCTTTGATGGTTGTATCAATTGCATCTCTGAGTTTTGCAGACACTCCTACTTCATTGGCGAATTTTTTCCAATTCATAATGATTGATTCGATTTCTTCTATGATAATTGATGCTTGCTTGCAGCTGATTGATTTGCCTATTACCAGCAAATCATTTTTTGATATTCCTTTTCGCTTGCCGTTAATGCTAAGGGAATGCTGACTCACCCATTGATGATCAGGTTTATAAGCGTGGCATACATCGTATGCGGGAGCCAATTCCCACCGCCCATCCTTTTGTAAGCGAAACGCAAAATTCTTGGTATGATCATCACAATTCCGTGCGATAACATGAAAGACCATTCTCCGAAACATCTGTTCTGCTTCAGGGTAGCTGAGTTTTAACTCACGCATAGTTTGAAACAGTTGTTCATAACTAAAACTTGATACGGCATTGTAATCGTAATGTTGAATGGCGCACAGAGTTTGTATGTGATGTTTGATATCTCCATCCTCCCGGTCAAAGCGTTTGGTCATAAAATGTGCACGACCGTTTTCTTCCAGTAATCTGGAGGTCATCATATCAATCCCGCAAGCAATGGCCATATTGTAGTAAGCCATCTCTACTCTGCCATATCCGGTGCTGGCACCTAACTGAACATCACTCACTCCATCTAATTTTAGTAACCAATGTTCAAATCCTTTCGGAGCAATCGTTTGACCTGAACGTACTTCACCGGTTCTTTCATTGTAAGTTATTACTGCCTTAGGCCTTGCTCCCCCTGCTGACGTACCCACCTTGAGTATTTCAATAATGGACTGTTCATCGTTTTTTTTTCAAATTGGTAGAGAAAGAGGACTTATTGGAAAGCATTTTTTTGGCTATATCCACCAGGCTATCGATCTCAATAGAAAAGGATCGCTTGGATTCTTTTAATGTGGCAGGTTCAAACTCCAAGGCCCCCATTCCTCTTGTTCCGATAAAACAAAGCATCTCCACCGGATTCATACTATTGGGAACACGACCATTTTGAGCGAGCCACCTATTGATCAACTGATTACCATATTTGTCCGGAAGTACATCAGCCAATAAACCCGGTAATCCTTTGAAAGTATCGAAGGGTGAATTAAAACCAGGCTTCAATTCCGGAAAATTGAAAATGTTTTTCGTTGCCTGTAGGGGCATTTTCAGTGGCGATAAATCCCAATTCCTATTTTTAAAACTGGAATCATATTCGAAGGTGGCCAAACCTGCTGAGTCATCCCAGGCGACAGCACCCACCATCGTGCCCCATATATGAACAAACGCTGTATTCATATTTTACCAGCTTGATTCTTTTGATGGGATTGAAGTGTTGCCGCTGGCTCTCTTGCGTTTTTTTTGCTCTAGTTTAGCAAGTTGAATGGGACTAATAAACGGTTGCACTGTAAATACGTCGAGAACATGCAATTGATCCAGTACCCGTAATACCTGAAGTAAAGTGGCCAGCGTAACGGTCTCACCCTTTTCCAGCAAGCTCAATGTTGAGCGGCTGATACCGGCGGCATGTGCCAGGGTCGCTTGTGTTTTGTTTACTTCCATGCGTTTTTCCCTTCCAAAACGAACAATGTGTTCTGCCAGGGCCTTATCACCCATTGAATTCCATTGAATGTAGGTTTTTTCAGTCATTTATACATATTTGATGATATAATGAATGATTTGTCATACAAATATAAGCATTAAAACCAAATAAATTCAATCAATTCCGGAGAAAGCAGGCACAACTGAATGAAAAGGGTGCCTGGGGCTGAAATTACATTGCTTATTTACCGATACAGAAAGTAATATACACTGATAATCAATATTTTGTACTTTCAAGGTACAAATAAGGTACAAAAGGGAACAAAAAAGCCCCCTTTTGGGCTGCTTTAATGGTATCTAATTATATCTATTTTAGATATTAAATAGTGAATTTTTAATTGCTATCTTTATTTTTTCACTGCTGTTATGACTTCAAACAAGAACTTAGTTGACCTTAAAAAAGAGCTACTTATTCAGGTTGCAGGAAAGGAAGAAGAAAACCATACTTTAAGTTGGGAGTTGCTAAAAAAAATTGGCGACAACACACAAAAACTTCTTGACACTTTAGCAAATTCATCAACTGAGGAAGGTGTTAGCAGCGAACACACAAAATTAATATTTGTTGGCTTTTATCCTGGCTCTGCTGTACCAGCTTGGCGGTTAGCCAATGAACCAAACTTGTTATTCCCTGTAAAAGCAACTAAAGCACTTAATGACGATTTTAATTTTGTTCTCAAATCTCTTGACAGTGGAAACTTTCAACAAATTGCGGACAGGTATAATGAACCTTCGGTTAAAAACGAGGTTGTAAATGCCGTTTATGAATTTAGTAATTCAGTCGGGACAAAACCATTGGCAGTAGTTAAGCGACTTAATACTACCGCCAAAATAAAATTCAAGCCTTTAGCCAAAGTCAGAAAAATGACTATTAAGCAAAAGAATTTACTAAGTGTTAAAGTTCCAGAACCAAAAATTCTAACTAACTCTGAATCAATTGAAGCAGTTGGTAAATTTATTATAAGTAAATCTGCAAGTGGCAGGACTTCAAAGAAAAATGTCCAACTTTACACTCAAAAAGAAGCTGTTTTGTCTTTACGTTTTGACTCCATAGAAACCGATAAAAGGATTTACCTTCTAAAAAGTGAATTAACTTTTTGCATCACCCACGATGACAAGAAATCTTTTGTAATTGAAAATCAAATGTTGGACATTTTTGCACAAGGCGAAGATTTAGCGAAAGCAGAACTTGATTTGTTTGAACAATTTGATTTTACTTACAGGAGGCTTTTAGAAATTGATGACGATAAATTAAGTCGCCATCTTTTGGATGCAAAAAAATACATAACCCTAATAGTTGATACAGTAAAAGACAAATAATGGCTTCATTAAATGGGAGAAAAACTAACAGAAACCTTTTAAAGAAAGGGTTTCAAGAATCAAATAAAGACCATCGTTTTTTTGAGTTTTGGCACAAAGGCGTTTTTATTACTAAAACAAAAACCAGCCATAATGACCAAGACATTTACGACCCCCTTATTATTGCAATGAGTAAGCAATGTAAGGTTAGTAAAGACTTCTTTAAAAAGTTTGCTACGTGTGAAAAATCCAAAGACGATTATGTCAAAGAATTGGAAGCAAACAAAATAATCTAAGACAATAAATAATATTCACAATTTCAAAGAACTAATTGCAGGGCAAAAAATTGTAGTATCTATTTTTCTCTACATTAGAAACTTGCCAGCATTATTTCAGTGGTTTACAATCAGGGTCGGGAATGAGTTGTATAATAGT
>JBJTTC010000036.1:0-8295 GCA_046079965.1 Sediminibacterium sp.
GTATTACTCCTCTTTTGGCCAATTTATCAATCATCGAAACAACACTGGGTAGTTCTTTTGCGTAAGCTCCGTCGCATTCTTTGGTTTTCAATTCACGAATGGCGTTGCGGGTAGTTTTACCGTAGTAACGGTTGTTGTCGCGGCGTTTAGAAGCTTGTCTTACGTCTTTTTTTGTCGCTGAGTGATTGGCCATGGTATCTTTTTTCGGACGGCAAAGGTAATGAATCACCCTGATTTCTTCAAATTAAACGTCAAAAAAATGAAAAAAACGGCTGTTAAGCTATCATTTTATCCACTTTTCTGCCGTAATAAATGCAATACTTGACCGATATTTGTCACCCGTCCACTCCGGGGAATTCCAATCATGAAAGACTTTTCATATATCACCCATTCTCATCCTGCTTACATCGAAAGTTTGTATCGGGAATTCTTGCAAGACCCCGGTAAGACCGATCCCGATTTACGCAAGTTTTTTGAAGGTTTTGACTTTGCTGTAAGCCAGGGGGCAGCAGCTCCGATTATCTCCCATCCTCCATTACCTGAAGTACCTTCCGGTAACATTGATATGGCGAGGGAGATTGCGGTTTATCGGCTGATTCTTGGTTACAGGAACAAAGGACATTTGATTGCCAAGACCAATCCAATCAGGCCCAGAAAAGACAGGGGTGCCAACTTGGAGCTTTCTTTTTTTGGTTTGAGTGAGGGGGATATGGACAAAGTATTTTATGCCGGGAATTTATTGGGAATGCCCGGGGCCACATTGCGTGACATAGTTGCTCATTTACATCAAACCTATGCTTCGCATGTAGGCATTGAATTCAAATACATTTCTGATCAGGAGAAGGTAGATTGGCTGACAAAAGAGATGGAAAAGGATTTTGCCCTACCACTCCAGCTGGAAAAGAAAAAGCGGATCCTCGAGAAGCTGAATCAGGGAGTAATATTTGAAAAATTTCTTCATACCAAGTACATCGGACAAAAACGGTTTTCGCTGGAAGGCGGGGAGACAACGATTGCTGCCCTTGATGCCATTATCAATGTGGCTGCCGAGCAGGAGGTAGCGGAAGTAGTAATCGGTATGGCCCACAGAGGACGATTGAATGTATTGGCCAATATCATGGGTAAAACCTATCAGCAGATATTCAGCGAATTTGAAGGAACAGCTCAGATCGACCAGACCATGGGCAGTGGTGATGTAAAATACCACATGGGTTATGGAAGTGATGTTCCCACTCCTTCCGGAAAAACCATGCACTTGAAGTTGATGCCGAATCCTTCTCACCTGGAAGCGGTAGATCCTGTAGTACTGGGTTTTGCGCGTGCCAAAGCCGATGTTTTATACAACAGTAATTTTGATAAAATTTTACCGGTATTGGTTCATGGAGATTCTTCTGTAGCCGGACAGGGAGTTGTGTATGAAATTTTACAGATGTGTCATCTGCGTGGGTATTATACAGGTGGCACCATTCATTTTGTCATTAACAATCAAATTGGATTTACAACTGACTTTGACGATGCCCGCAGTTCAGATTATTGCACTTCCATAGCTGCTATGGTTCAGGCTCCGGTATTGCATGTAAAT
Organism: Sediminibacterium sp.; assembly: GCA_046079965.1. GTDB lineage: Bacteria > Bacteroidota > Bacteroidia > Chitinophagales > Chitinophagaceae > Sediminibacterium. The sequence goes on from JBJTTC010000036.1 coordinate 1,583, forward strand.
GGAGATGATGCAGAGGCCGTAGTGAAGTGTGCTGAGATTGCTACCCGCTACCGAAATCAATTCAACAGTGATATTTTCATAGATATGGTTTGTTATCGCCGGCATGGTCACAATGAAGGAGATGACCCTAAATATACCCAGCCCCATTTGTATTCATTGATAGAGAAACACCTCAATCCGCGGGAGAGTTATACATCTTTCCTTCTTCAAAGCGGAACAGAAGATGCACAGCAACTGGCAAAGGACATGGAAAAAAAATTCTGGTCTGACCTGCAGGAACGCCTTGATGAAGTGAAACAACATCCTTTGCCTTATTCCTACCAAGCTCCCGAACTGGCATGGAAAACTTTGCGCAAAGCACATGCACATGATTTCATTGCATCACCAGAAACCGGAGTGCCTCTGGCGAAGCTGCAATTTTTGTTCCAACGGCTCATGCGATGGCCCGCAGATTTCAAACCACTGAAAAAAGTAGAAAAACTGATTCAGGAAAAAATAAAATTACTGGAAGAAGAAAAAAAAGTTGACTGGGCTACTGCTGAATTGCTCGCGTATGGGTCACTTTTAACAGAGGGGAAAATTGTTCGTATGAGCGGCCAGGATGTGCAGCGGGGTACTTTTAGTCATCGACACGCCATCCTGCGAGATGAACAAACCAATAAAGGGTACAACCGCCTGAATCATTTTGAAGATGGACAGCAAAAATTCCGCATTTACAATTCATTGTTGAGCGAGTTTGGGGTATTGGGATTTGAATATGGATATGCAATGGCAAACCCACATGCATTGGTGATATGGGAAGCACAGTTTGGAGATTTTTCCAATGGTGCACAAACCATTATCGACCAGTTCCTGGCAGCGGGGGAGCAAAAATGGCAACGACAAAATGGTGTTGTAATGTTACTGCCTCATGGTTATGAGGGACAAGGACCGGAACACAGCAGTGGAAGGATGGAGAGATACCTTCAACTTTGTGCAGAATTGAACATGGTGATTACCAATATCACCACTGCTGCTAATTTCTTTCATGCCCTTAGGCGTCAGCTGGCCTGGCCTTTCAGAAAACCATTGATTAACTTTTCTCCCAAGGCCAATCTTCGGAGTCCCGGCTCATTCAGTCTCCTCACGGAATTGGTATATGGAAGATTCAAAGAGGTAATTGATGATGATCAGCTGGCAGACCCCGATAATATTCGTAAAGTAATTCTTTGCTCAGGAAAAATTTATTTCGAATTGCTGGATAAGCAACGCAATGAGAAGCGATCGGATATTGCCATTGTTCGATTGGAACAAATTCATCCGCTGCCACAACAACAACTCGATAAATTGCACCGAAAATATCATGCTGCTACCTGGTTTTGGGTTCAGGAAGAACCACAGAACATGGGAGCTGCCACTTTCCTGCAAGCCAACCTGAAATCATTCGAATTTGGAGTCATCAGTCGCAATGCGAGTGCGGCTACAGCTACCGGTTATGCTAAGATTCATGCCCTCGAACAAGCACAAATCATTTCCACCGCATTCAGTATTTGAGTGAAATAAAAGAAACAATGTATTATGATAGATATTAAAATACCATCCATCGGAGAATCCATCAGCGAAGTGACCTTACTGAAATGGACAAAGCCTGCCGGAGCATGGGTAGAAAGAGACGAAGTGATTGCAGAACTGGAGAGTGAAAAAGCAACTTTTGAAGTGAATGCTGAACAGGCGGGTATTTTACAACATCTCGCCGCTGCGGGTGATGGTCTCCGCATTGGTGATATAGTGGCACGCATTGATGAAACGGCAGAAAGACCTGCAGCAAATGAGACACCTGCTCCCCCTGTTGCTGAATCTAAGCCGGCAGCTGCATCCACTTCAACTACCCCTCCTGCAGCCCAAACTACTTCATCTGTCAAGGCAACTCCTGTTGCAGCAGCAATCATCTCTTCCCACCAATTAGATGCGGGAGCGATTCAGCCTTCCGGACCTCATGGTAAGATTGTCAAACAGGATGTGCTCACTGCTTTACAGCAACCAGGAAAAAAAGCTTTTGCAGGAGTTGAATTAAACTCTCGTCAACAACGGCGCGAAAAAATGAGCAACCTGCGCAAGACCATTGCCCGCCGATTGGTGGAGGCAAAAAATTCCACTGCCATGCTCACTACTTTTAATGAAGTGGATATGACAGCCATCATGGCCATCAGAAAAGAATTCAAAGATAAGTTCAAGGAACAGCATGGGGTGAATCTCGGTTTCATGAGTTTCTTTGCAAAGGCTTGTGCCATCGCTTTGTCTGAATGGCCTGCTGTGAACGCCTCCATTGATGGGGATGAGATCATTTATCATGATTATGCCGACATCAGTATTGCTGTAAGTACTCCGCGGGGTTTGACCGTTCCTGTTATTAGAAATGTAGAAAGTCTCAGCATGGCAGATATCGAAAGAAAAGTTTTGGAGCTGGCAGGGAAAGCACGTGATAGCAAACTTACTGCTGAAGAACTGCAAGGTGGAACTTTTACCATTACCAACGGAGGTGTTTTTGGAAGTCTGATGAGTACCCCCATCATCAACATACCTCAAAGTGCCATATTGGGGATGCACAAAATTCAGGATAGACCAATGGCTGTTAACGGACAAGTAGTTATTCTCCCTATGATGTACCTGGCTTTGAGTTATGACCATCGGATCATTGACGGACGTGAAAGTGTAAGCTTTTTGGTTCGGGTAAAAGAACTGTTAGAGAATCCTTCCCGTTTGCTGATCGGCAAAGATCCTGTTCAGTCACTGCTCGAACTGTAATTTTTATTCATGTTGCCAACCCCCAACCATCTTTCTAATCCGGCGGGTAAGCGTTGGTTCAGCTACTTGCAGACTGCTAGTGAATTAGTGGTTACTTATAGTGGGCATGAACCTTTGTCTGCTTTTCTAAAAAAGTATTTTGCTGCACATAAAAAACATGGCAGCACTGACAGAAAGAACATTGCATCCCTTTGTTATGGATACCACCGACTTGGATTGGGTGCAGAAAAATGTTCTGCTGATGAGTGTTGGCAGATGGTAATATTTTTTTTCGGTCCCGAATCATCCATCCCTATTCTTCTTCCTGCCGAATGGCAGTCCGCTGCTCATCTACCAATAGAAGAAAAATTACGGTTACTACAGGAATGGATTCCGCATTTCCATGCACAAGAAATTTTTCCGCTGCAAGCGCATCTTTCATACGAAATTGATGTTGCTGCTTTTACCATCAGCCATCTTAAGCAGCCGCCTCTCTTTCTGCGCATCCGTCCGGGCCATCATGCCGGAGTTGAAAAAAAATTGCAATCCGCAGGAATCAACTTTACTTATAAGGAGACTGATGCCATAGCTGTTGCCAATTCTACACCGGTTGATCTGTTGCTGGAACTTGATCAGGAAATAGTCGTTCAGGATTTGAGTTCGCAACAAATTGCAGGATTTTTTGAGTCGATTCAATGGAAGGAAGATGCATCCCGTCGGGTATGGGATTGTTGTGCCGCCAGTGGCGGGAAGTCATTGTTGGCGCTCGACCGCATACAAAATATTGAGTTAACGGTTTCCGATATTCGATCTTCCGTTTTGGTCAATCTGAACAAACGGTTAGCTAAAGCAGGTTGGAAAAAATATACCAAACTTGAAGTTGATCTCACAGGGGCGACGCCCAATCTTCCGCAACAGCAACTCATCATTTGCGATGCTCCCTGCAGCGGCAGTGGAACCTGGGGACGTACGCCGGAGCATATCCGTTTTTTCACTGAGGCGCACATCCGTGATTACACCGAACGCCAGCAGTCGATTCTAACGCATGTACATCCGCTGGTGCAAAAAGGAGGATATCTTTTGTACATCACCTGTTCAGTTTTCCGGGAAGAAAATGAGGAGATGGTCTCCTGGTTTTTGCAGGAATCGGGAATGGAATTGGTATCGCAAAAAGTCATCAAGGGATACTTGTTAGAAGCCGATACGATGTTCGGGGCTTTGCTTAGAAAGATTTGATTGGGTTTGCGCAGCAGCTTAACTGCGTTGAATAATGCCGCCACCGATTACATCGTCACCCTCATAAAATACGGCACTTTGGCCGGGAGCGATGCCTTTCACCCTATCAGGGAATTCTACCTGAATACCTGATCCTTTGGGAGTGAGGTAACTGAAAGCACCGGCATCTTTATAACGAATTTTGGTAATGGCTTCCGTTCCAGGAGCCACTCCATCATATTTCAGCCAGTTGATCTTATTCACCAGCATGGTGGTTTTGTTCAGGTCCTCTTCATCTCCCAGCACCACAACATTGGTGTCCGGGTCAATCGCTGTAACATATATCGGATGCCCTACTGCAATGTCGAGTCCTTTGCGTTGACCGATGGTATAAAATGGATATCCTTTGTGGCGTCCTATTTTTTTACCTGTCTTGTCAACGAACCAGCCGCCGTTCACTCTTTCTTCCAGTCCATCTACTTTTCTTTTCAGGAAACCGCGGTAGTCATTATCGGGAACAAAACAGATTTCATAGCTCTCGCTTTTTTTAGCCAGTTCCGGATAGCCATAGTCCACAGCCATCTGCCGAATGGAAGATTTTCTGAAGCTACCCAATGGCAACATTGTTCTGCTCAGTAATTCCTGGTCCAGACCCCACAGCACATAACTCTGGTCTTTGGTTTCATCGAGTCCCTTACTAATCACATAGCGGCCATTGGTGTGTTGACGTACATTGGCATAATGACCTGTTGCGATGTAGGCACAATCGAGTGCATTGGCTCTTTTCAGGAGTGCCCTCCATTTGATGTGGGTATTGCACATGACACATGGGTTGGGCGTTCTTCCGGCGAGATATTCTTCCACAAAATTTTCTACTACGAAGTCCCCGAACTCATCGCGGATATCTAAAATATAATGGGGGAAACCATGTTGCACTGCTGCCTGCCTGGCATCGTTAAAAGAGTCAATGTTGCAGCAACCTGTTTCTTTGGAGGAAGGGGAGGAAGTGGAATAATCCCAGGTTTTCATGGTGATGCCCACCACTTCATAACCCTGTTCATGCAGCATGAGAGCAGCCACGGTACTATCGATACCGCCGCTCATGGCTACTAATATTTTTCCGTTCCTGCTCATTCCGCCTTTCGTGCAAATTGGCTGCAAAGGTACGATAAGTATTATTAAGGCGGGAGTTGGTAAAGCTGCAACGTCTTCCGGCGCAAAAGGGTTTTCTTACCATTTATTTGATACTTTTATCAAAATTTATTGCGATGCGCTCCTACTTTTTCATTCTATTTTTTTTGTGTCTGGCGATGCAAACTGCAGCGCAGGAAAAGCTGAACCCCAAAGTGTCTGTGCTGGATGTCGAGCAATTAGATGTGCGCGACTCCTCCGGGAAAAAATATCAGTTCAGCGAATGGATGCACCTGGTTCAATCCGGGAAATATGAGCTCAAAGTGAATGCTACAGGTACAAGTGGCATGTTAACTCAGTTACCCGATTCCTTATACAAAAAGCGCATGGCAGCACAACCATCTCCTGCAGAGAGCAATAGTTTCAAAACGGGTACGGTACCGGCTTCCTTCACTGCCAAAACTATGGCAGGAAAAAAAATGGACTTGGCGAAGCTCAAGGGGGAAGTCGTAGTGCTTAATTTCTGGTTTATCAATTGTTCGCCCTGTCGGCAGGAGATACCTGAATTGAATCGACTTACGCGCGATTTTGCAGGTAAGGAGGTGATTTTTTTAGGTATCGCACTTGATGACCAGCCCCAGCTAGAAGAATTCTTAAAGGGAATGCCGTTTGATTATCAGCAGATTCCCTCCGGATCGGCAATTGCTAATCAATATGGGGTCAGAGGATATCCCACCCATGCAGTGCTGGATAAAGACGGAAAGGTAGTCTTTCAAACCATGGGGTTAGGGCCAAACACGCTATTCGAGTTGCGAAATTCGATTGAAAAAGCCCTGGTCTTATCCAAGCAATAAAGGGGTTGTTTAGGCGGGGTCAGCCAATGGTAATAAATACTTGTTATTTGTTGACTCATTTTATTGATATTTACCAAAATTGAATTTTATGGTTAGGATGCAGGCAATTGGTAACCTGGGAAAAGATGCGGTTACCAATACAGTAAACGGAAAAACAGTTATCAACTTTACAGTTGCCCACACGGAAAAAGGGCGTGACAGAGACGCGCAGGGCAATCCGAAGGACAAAACAATTTGGGTTGATTGTGCTTACTGGACGGAACGCACTGCCGTAGCACAATATTTAAAAAAGGGAACGCAGGTTTATGTGGAAGGACAGCCGGATATCAGAACCTATACAACACAGGATGGTCGCCAGGGTGCATCACTTACACTGCGTGTAGGCAATCTGCAACTTTTAGGCAGCCGTTCCGGCGATAACAGTTCATCTGATTCCAATAATACATCCGGGTATTCATCACCCGCTTCTACAGATGCAGTTGGTGCCGATGATTCAACACCCTTTTAATCACCCAGCAGTAAAGGTTGGCAACACATTCATTTGATTCTTTGGTCGGTTTTGTGCAGCGGGTGCTCGAAAGCATTGGCTGTTCTGCATCCGATGCTCATACGGCTGCTATCGCTCTGGTAACTGCAGACCTTCGTGGAATTGATAGCCATGGTGTCGCCCGCTTGCGTGGATATTTACGTTTGAAAGAGTCGGGTAGGGTGAATGTTACACCCAATATTCAGGTGGTTCATGAAACACCT
>JBJTTC010000037.1:0-23707 GCA_046079965.1 Sediminibacterium sp.
ACGTTACATTCGGCCCTGAATTTTACATCTTTAATGCATGTAGCCAGTCAACCATGCCGGCAGGTATTTGCTTTGCTACGGCCATTTGGAAAGCCGGGTGAGTGATGCGGCGTTCATCTTCTTCGTTGCTGAGAAAAGCAATTTCAACGAGGCAGTTGGGAAAATCAGTGGGTGCGTTGAGGGCAAAATTAAAGTGCCCTACATTTCCAAATTCGGGGAGGTTCAAATCCAGAAGCCGATTCAGGATGTTTTGAGACAAGGGTCGGAACCCTATGTGTTTGTAGTAAGTACTCACCCCCCTCACCTGTCTGTTTACACTCGAATTAAAATGTATGCTAATCAGCAAATCAGGTTGCTGTTGTTGAAGAAAGCTTATGCGGTCTTTGTTATCAAAAGTCGTATCTGTTTCCCTCGTCATAATGATATTGGTTACTCCTTTCTTGTAGAGTAATCTTTGTAATTCTTTTGCATACAAAAGAGTCAGGTTTTTTTCTGCCTGGTAGCTGGTAATACCGCTGGTTCCCGTATTGCTGCCACCATGGCCGGCATCAATGGCAATGGTCATTTTTCTTAGATCAAGTTTGGGGGGTTGGCGGCGAATGCTGACTACCAGGTATTTCCCCTTGTATCCGATTGAATAGCCCCAATGTTGGCGGTGTTGCAGCTCTATGGTTACACGAACTACATCATCAGCAGTTTGCTGATAGTAAACATTTTTTACTTCTTTCAAAGAACTCAACTGCGTTACCCAGTTGGTATTGCTGCGAACACCAAAAATATCCACTACAATGGCAGAAGGATTTATATGCATACTGCTCTGGTAGGGAAGTCGTTCTTCCATCGCCACGCCAACATAATCCAAAACAGAATCTCCCTTGGCATTAAATGATGCGGTGAGATAACCATTGGACAGATTGGTGAGGCTATCTGTTGCTACCGATCTTTTATCAATGAAAGCCGTTCGAAATTGCGACAATTGAACCTTGTAAAGTTCTTTGGCTGAGTCAATCACTTTCAGCAAAACACCGGAGTCAAGATAGCCCATGGCAGCACCTCCCAGCCGATCTTCCCCCCAACCATAATATAGGGTAGAGAGTTTACCGGAGGTTCTGACCATTTTATGGATACTTTGTCCTTTTACCTGCACAGTGAAAAGCAGCAGAATCAACAAGCCATACTTCATTATGCTTCTAAGATAAAGCAATATTATCATTCAGGCGAAATCTGGCATCGACAGGGAAAATACGGCAAATTAGTCGTACCGTTTCAGCTTGCGGGACAACCAGAAATCTCGGTAGCAAAGTGAAAGAGTAAATTGGGTATAACTTTCTCTGATGAGCCCTTTATTGGTTGTGCCGCGAACACCCAATTCCAGTGCTGCCTGTATTGCGAGACTGCTTAGTGGTGTTCTTGATAGTTCAGCACCTGCTCCCATTGTTAGACCATAATCCTTTATTTGTACACCATTGATGCGCAGATAAGAATCGGTATAGAAAACTCCCGTTTGAAGGAAGAATTTTTCATAGGTCTGGTCGAGGTAGGAAGCTTTTTTAGAATATTCAAAGCCCCCGGAAAAACGTCGGCTATCGTCGAGTAGATAGCTCACACCACTGTAGTTGGTTTGTCGCCAACCCTCGTATTGGTAGTCAAGGGCCAGCGTGAATGCTTTTTTAAAAGTAGCCGCCATACCCGCCTGATAAGTTGCAGGGAGGGTGAAATAGGACGACTCATAATAGTCGTTATCGAGCAGGATGGTATTGCCCGATCTTGCTTTGATACTGGTATTCGACCAAAGATTGGTTTTGGGGGCAAAGGTTCCACCCAGGGCAATGTCCCACTTTTTGTTGAGGGATGTTTTGTATTGAAATCCCAATTTAAATCTTGCCTGACCCAATTGTCTGTTTCGGGTGGTGTTGATGAGACTATCTGCCAGTTGGCCGGAAAGGGTTTCCGATTCCTCCATGTGCCCGAAAATATAAGAAGTTTGAAGACCCAGCGACAGGTTTTTGTTAACAACAAAACTATTGGTGAAATGGGCAATGCTGGTATTGCCTGTACCTGAATAATAAGCGTCGGCGAACAAATTACTTCCTTGAATGGCTTTGATGCCCAGGAAAGAATAGTTAACCGTACTGTAGGGATTTAGTCCAAACCCAACTGCCCACCGGGGTGTAACTTTCGTGCCGAGGTTTACTTTTCTGAACTGTAAGTCATTCGATACATTGTTGGTAAGGTCTGTAATGGGAGTTCCGGTGTATGAAACATTTTTAAATCTTGCAGAAGCTTCGAAGAAAAGAAAATGCTGATCGAGGGAAGCATAGGAAGCTGGGTTCACCTGATAAATAAATCTGGAGGATGAAAGGGCAACCCCTGCGTGTCCCATTCCAGAAGTCCGATCGAAATTACTTTTTTCCAAATCGCCGATGCCCAACATGGAAAAAGGAGAAGTATTGTTTTGGGCAAGACCTACCTGTTGCAACAACAAAAATGCACTCAAACAGCAGGAAGATATGATTGAAAATCTTTTCATGATTATTTCACTGTTGCATATACGAGTATCAGCTCGGTCTTTCCATTGTTATTAAATCGGTTTCCTACTGCAAGGCGATTAAAAGAAGTTTCCATTGATTGGCCGGGAGGCAGCATCAGCATGCCGGGGTTACTCAATGTAGGTTGTTGTAGCAAGCTGCCTACATAATCTGTTACATCATAGAAGTAATTGGTATTTTCCCCATATAGATAATCCAAGGTCAAATTACCATATTGAGTTATAGCTGTTCCATTGTTGACGAAGAAAAGGTCAAATCCAATCTGGTTGTTCACGTTGGTAGAAGCCATTCTCAGCAAGGGTGGAAGGGGAAAGGTCGGACTGTAAGATCCGCGGAGGGGACGAACAATGAGGGTTGCGCGAAGCAATTTCGCATAATTGGGTAGCTTGGGTATATCGCGAATTGAATTGAACCGAACCCTAGCAATGGCCCCACCCACATAGGAGGTATAAGCAGCATTGCCGGTTTGGCTGCTATGCAATTCTTTGTTGTTGTTCAGGACTTGTAATGTTGAACCTGTTCTGTCCACCAAAATCTGGTTAAAGTGATGAAACTTAGCTCCGATGCTGATGTCATATTTTTTTGAATTCAGGAACAACTGAGATTGTTTGTAGTAAACGCGGATGAAAAGACTGTCCTTGCAACCAAAAGCAAATGAGCCATTGCCACTGGCTGATACCCGGATGCCATTGAAGTACTTGATAAAGGCATCAGATGCTTTCATGTCTTTGTCATTGGGGTCTGCAAGTTTATTGAGTAGCTCTGTTCCAAAGGCATCAGAAAGGCGAATCTTGATGGAATCCCTTCTTTGCGGACGAACTGTGACCAATGCACTTCCAAGAGCTACCGGATCAACGGGAAATTCACGGACGTTGTTGATCTGCATTGGATTTTCATCATATCCATTGATGATCTGGGTTACCTTGTGCACATTGATCTGAACAGGTTGGGTGCTGTCACCATAAAATACCCTGTTAGGTAGCATGATCAGGCAAACCGAATCAAAAAAGGTATTGGTATAAGGACCATCGTAAAAAGGAGGAATCATTTCCGCAAAACACTGAGAAGTAATCCTTCCAAAGTAGGGATCATAGTAACTTCCGATCAGTGATGCACCGGAAGCAGAGGTAGGGAATGAATCAAGGCGAATGGTAGCCAGATCAGCATTGAATGTATCAATCTTCATGATCTGGGTGTAGCCGTTGTCGAGGAACTGCTCACCGAACTTGATGTCAACTTTTTTACAGGAGAACCAGAACGAAGACAACAACAAAAGGAGTACAAATGATAAGAATTTCGACATCAGATGGTTTTGGTTTTACCTGGTTTTTTTGGCAAGGGAAGCAGGGTGGTAGCTGAAGGATTTGCCTGCTCAACAACTACTTAAGCAGTGTTTATACAATATCCCGGCGTACCAGTCATTTCATTTTCTCGGCAAAAATGTAAAATTAACCGAAGTAACCATATTAAATATGTTAAAGTAATCGAAAAAAGGAATTTTATTGGGTCATTTGAAGACAAAATATTTACTTTCGCCTTCCCTTAAAGGGATTGATATTTATTTGATGATAGTCAATCTCTTTTGGAATAATTTTTAGCCAAAACCGCATCCATGAAGCGTCTCAAGTATTTTATCTTATTGCCCCTGAGTATTATCCTGATTGCCATTTCCTGCAATCCAAAAGATTCGACTACTCCCACCAACGATGTAAGTGGAAATTGGATCAAGCGATCAGATTTTGAAGGTAATGCCAGAACCGAAGCTGTAGCATTCACCATTGGTGATACTGCTTACATCGGAACAGGTTTTGATGGAAACAACAGATATGTTGATTTCTGGGCATACGATCCGGTGAAAAATTTCTGGATACAGCGTGCTCAATTCCCCGGCGCAGCGCGCAATTCCGCTGTTGGATTTACAGTAGGTACCCGCGGATACATCGCAACAGGATTTGATGGCTTGAACAGATTGAAAGACAATTGGGAGTACAACCCTTCCGCCAATACATGGACCCGCAGGACCGATTTTGGAGGTACTGCCAGGTATGATGCAGTGGCTTTCGGAATTGGAACCAAGGGCTACATTTCTACCGGTTTTGACGGTGGGCATACAAAAGACCTTTGGGAATTTGATCCTGCTGCAGGAACCAATGGCAGCTGGACACAGCGCGTGAGCCTGGGAGGAAGCAAACGTTCCTCTGCCGTGGCATTTGTTTACAACAATAAAGCTTATGTAGTAACCGGAATTAACAATGGAAACACCTTGACCGATTTCTGGGTGTATGATCCAGCGAATCCTTCAAGCTGGACACAGTTGCGTGATATTACCAACATCAGTACCGATGCTTTCGACAATGATTATACAGACATCCAGCGCCACAATGCCGTTGCATTTGTTATTGGAACCAAAGCATATGTAACTGTCGGTGAGAGTGGTGCCTTTACCAAGAGAACCTGGGAATACGATATTGCTACCGACTTATGGGCGCGCAAAACACCTTATGAGCGCACAGAAAGAACCGGCGCTGTTGCCTTTACTGTAAAAGGCAGGGGTTTTGTGAGCTGTGGGAAGAACAACTCTTTTTATTTTGATGACATCGACGAATTCAAACCCGACGACACCTTCAATTCAGTGGATTAAAAACAACTGGATCTATCTGTTTTTTGCTTTATCGGTCGCGCTTTTCTTTTATGACCGATGGAACCGGCAGAACAACAGAAGTGAGTGGATTCAATTGAGCTATCATACTTTTCATACCCCCCTTGGTTGGGGGTATGATGTTTTAATGAATGATTCCATTTACATTCATCAACAACAAATGCCGGCAGTTCAGGGAACCCGGGGTTTCACAACACAGCAGGAAGCAGAAAAAGTAGCGAATCTGGTGGTTGACCGGATCAGAAAAAAGGAATTACCGACCATTTATCTGCGTGACCTCGACAGCCTGCATATTTCTTATTAGTCAAAAGAGAGACTTTTCCACTGAAGTAATACCTATTACAACAGAGAAGCGTTGGTCTTTAACAGGCAAGAAAATGGGTTGTTCCCAAAACTAAAAAACCCCACAAACCGGTTGGCAGTGGGGTTTTCAATTAGCAAGCAATCGTAAACAGGAATCAATAATAAGCAACTTTTCGTAAAAAAGTCAATTTGTGTAGCTTTTTTTTAGAAAAAGTACCCCGGATCTGCCATTACCTTGTCACAAATGCGCCTTCTTGCATCCTTGGTATTAAAGGGCTCCAGCTTGGTGAATCGCTTCAGTCCAATGTGCATCATCCGGAGTTCATCCCCGGAAGCAAAGCTGTTGAGCGCATCCTTTCCGGCTTTGTTGATTCTGTCGGCAGCGTCATACAAATAAGTTTGCATCACATCTCTTTCCAATGCAACGGCTTCCATTCCCCTTAATTCCGCCAACTTCATGGTTCTAAGCAGAGCAGATTCTGCATGAAAAGCATCAATGGCCATATCGGCAATGTTCATCAGTACCTCTTGCTCTTTTTCCAGTTGCATCATCAATTTTTGTACCGCAGCACCGGCAACCATCAAAATGGCTTTTTTGAATTGAGTAATGTATTTGACCTCCGTAGCAAACGGACCTTCCTCAACTGAGCCAAAATCAGGTATGCTCATTAATTCTTTCTGAACCGCCATGGCGGGACCCATCAAATCCAGCTTCCCTTTCATGGCCCTTTTCAGTACCATGTCAACTGTCAGCAATCGATTGATTTCATTGGTACCCTCATAGATACGATTAATCCGGCTGTCTCTGTAGGCCTTGGATATCAGGTATTCATCGCTGAATCCATTTCCTCCGTGAATTTGAACCCCTTCATCCACCACAAAATCCAGCACCTCGCTGCCGTAAACTTTTAGCATGCTGCATTCAATGGCATACTCTTCGGCCGCACCGAGCAGTGATTCAGCAAAGGATTTTCCCGACTCTCTTAATTCACGTTCTTTCAGTTCAATCCAGTTAGCCGTTCTGTACAGAGCTGCATCGGCTACCCAGATACGGATGGCCATTTCAGCAATTTTTTGGCGAATGGCGCCGAATTTGGCGATGGGTATCTTGAATTGTTCTCTTGTTTTGGCATATTCAGCAGCGGTTGTAGCAGAACTGCGGGCACCTCCCAGTGCTGCAGCACACAATTTCAAGCGGCCAATGTTCAAAATATTGAATGCAATGAGGTGACCTTTTCCAATCTCACCCAATACATTTTCAACAGGCACTTTGCAATCCTGGAAGTAGAGTTGAACGGTAGAAGAACCTTTTATGCCCATTTTGTGCTCCTCGGGTCCCTGCGTAAATCCTTCCATACCCCTCTCAACGATGAAGCCGGTAAATTTCTCACCATCTATTTTAGCAAAAATGGTGTACACATCGGCAAAACCGCCATTGGTAATCCAGCACTTTTGTCCGTTCAATGTATAGTGTTTCCCATCCTCACTTAAGCGGGCAGTGGTTTTTGCGCTCAGGGCATCGCTTCCGCTGTTTGGTTCAGTTAAGCCGTAAGCACCCTTCCATTCACCTGAAGCCAGTTTAGGGATGTATTTTGATTTTTGCTCAGGGGTACCAAAATAAAGAATGGGTAATGTTCCGATACCGGTATGAGCTGCGATGGCTACTGAGAAGGAAAATCCACCGCCCAAACCTTCATTTACAAGGGTCGATGTAATAAAATCCCTTGCCAGACCACCGTATTCCTCCGGCATGGAAGTGCCCAGCAGACCCTGCTCTCCGGCTTTTTGTACAAGTGATGGCATAAGACCCGGCTCTAACTTATCTATGCGGTCGATGATGGGAAGAACCTCTGTTGCAAGAAATTGATGGCACATATCAAGTACCATCTTTTGCTCTTCATTGAAATCTTCCCGGATAAATGTTTCGAAGGGTTCACTTTCGGCTATTAGCCATTCTCCTCCTCGGAGTGTTTTTTTAGTGATGGTGGTTTCCATTGTGCTATTTTTTAATTTTTTTGGTATTTAAGATGTGTGGGAAATACAATTATCGTACACCCGTTGAAAAACATTTTTTACCACATTGATTTCATCCCTGCTGATGCCTACCAGTGCTTCATCCATGGTCTGGTTGGCTATCAAAATGGTGATGTCCTGCAACTCAACAGCCGCCGGTGTAAGGCAGACCAAATTTTTGCGGCGATCTGTTTTTGATGGCATTCTTTTTACCAGTTTTTGCTTTTCAAGGTTATCAATCAATCGGGTAATACTAGGCTTGTCACGAAAAGTACGGTTACAAAGTTCCTGCTGGCTGAGACAATCCTGCTTCCACAAATGATACAAAATACTCCACTGCTCGATGGTGATGTCTAAGCCTGCCTGTCTGAAATTCTTCTGCAAACGCCGTGCCACAGCAGTCGAAGCCATGCCATTGATGACACTGTATAACTCCCCCCGCTTAAATTGGTTGTTGGGCATATAGTTAGTTATGCAACTAATTTCAAAATTGATGTGTTTTATGGAAACAGCCAAAAAAATTATTAAAACACCCCGGTTCCTTGGCGGACCCTGCCATATCGGTTCATAAATATTGTTTTTCTTTGTCCCTATGATCAGTGGGTGGATTCTGGCAGCGGGTATTGGGGTAGGTGCGTATGCCCTGCTCATGGTCTTGTATCGCCATCATTTTCAACATTTGCGTCCTTTTCTTCCCCTCCCTGCCTCCCGAAATCCTACCGTTTCATTTTCAGTGCTCATTCCGGCCCGCAATGAATCTGCATGTATTGCGGCTTGCATCCGATCCATATTCAGCAATACTTATCCCGGCAATTTATATGAAGTGATTGTTATCGATGATTACTCGGAAGACGATACGGCTCAACAGGTGATGGATCTGCAGATAGAATTTGCAGGACTACAACTCATTCGGCTTAGTGACCATACAAAACATGAGTCATCGACGCTTTATAAAAAACGTGCATTGGAAGTGGGCATAAGGGAGAGCAAGGGCGATTGGATAGTTACGACCGATGCAGATGCTCTTGTTTCGGGGAATTGGTTATCGGTATTGAATAGTTATATCCTGGAGCGTGACCCGGTGCTGATTGCCGCTCCGGTAATTTTCCATTCCGGAAAAAGTATTTTATCGGTCTTTCAAGAACTCGATTTCATGACGATGCAGGGAATCACCGCAGCTTCCGTTGTTTCCGGCATGCATAGTATGTGCAATGGAGCCAACCTGGCTTACAAAAAAGAAACCTTTTATGCAGTAGGTGGTTTTGCAGGAAATGAACATCTGGCAACCGGAGATGATATGCTTCTCATGCACAAGGTAAAGCGAGCATATCCGGAAAAAATTGGCTATCTTTTTTCGAAAGATGCCATTGTAACTACTAGGCCACAAGAAAGCTGGAAGGCCTTTTTTCAACAAAGAATACGTTGGGCCAGTAAGGCTGAGAGCTATGGTGAACCAATCATTTTTGGGGTTTTGCTGGGGGTATGGCTGATAAATACCCTGCTGCTGTTCGGTATTGCTGCCGTTTTTTTCGATCGATCTCTTTTCTATCCATGGTTGACCTTGATGGTCATCAAAACGGTAATGGAATTGTACTTCCTTTTTCCTGTCGCAACATTCTTTGAAAGAAAAAACTTACTGATCTTTTTCCCTTTTCTTCAACCACTGCATTTGGTGTACATGGTAGTAGCGGGATGGTTGGGGAAATTCGGCAGTTATGAATGGAAGAACCGGATTATTGTAACTCCTCCTAAACCCTGATTTTAATTTTCATCTGCGCCCGGAAACCAGGCAAAAAGCAATAAGGGCAACAAGGTTAGCAGGGCAAGAAGGGAGGTTAATAGTTTTTTCATAGGGATTTTTTAAAATTGGATTAACATTATTTCGAAAAGTTTAATTGCACACATAATTATCGACCAATCCAACTAAAAAAATCGGTGAATTGCATTTCACTTTTTTGTTGAGGGGTATTGTGAAAAAGTTCAACGCAAGATGCCCGGTCTTTCAGTTACAATGAAGAGATACAAGTGGAATGAAATGTGCTGCCTGTGTCAAAGAAATTCAAGCCAGATCAGTTTTTTCCAGTCTGGCTTCCTGCTGTAAAAGCAAGATAACACCCAGGCAACTATAAAATATTGAACCGACTTTATCGGTTTCAATCAGGTCACTTACCAGATTGAGTACAACGACGATGGTTAGAATAGCAGAGATGGTAAAGGCGATGGACCTAAAAAAATGACTTTGCAGATTTTGACAAAGTCCTTGCAATGATAGAAACATGCAGACCACCAATGCAATAAACAGCAGCAGTCCGATCAAGCCCTGCTCTAATGCCACCAGCAAAAAATAGTTGTGAACAGTAGAGTGTTCGGGGTTGTCGCTTACCCAGGTCTGAAAACTATTCAGGGTATATGGCTGATAGTGGCGATAAAAGGAGTTGGGTCCAAACCCTGTCAATGGTTCATGCATGAACATTCTAACACCGGCGACCCAGCGGTGCCATCTTTCTGCGTTGGATATGTCTTTCCCTTCAAATGTCGCTTGCAGGTGCTGGCGGAACTGGGTATGAAAAAAAGTCTGATCATGGTTGGGGGTAAATCGTAGGTACCTTTTTTCTGTCACCAGCCATGCAGAACTAATCAGTATCAGAAATGAGCCTGCTACCAAAAGAGAAGTGAGCCAATTTTTACGCATGACCCATACCATTGCTCCACCGGCAGGAAGTGCAACCCATGCACCCCTTGAATAAGCCAGTATCCAAGCGATGATGCCTGTTATTATTCCAAAGAGTATCCATTTTTTCCATCGGGAGGTTTTGGGGGTATGGAAATAGCAAAGAAGTGCAAGTGGAATGAGTGAAGAAAGAAGTGCAGCGTAGTTCACATGATTGCGAAAAAAAGGTGCCATAGCCTTTCTGATATTGAAAAAAGTAAACCCGTGCCATCCGTGTCGAATGATTACCTGCAGCACAAGGAAAAGCATGGGTATCAGCCAACAAGCTGCCCATGTTTGCCAATGCGACCGCTGTTTTATAAAAAGCAAGGGTGCTATTACAAAAGGTAAGATGAACCAGCATTTAGCCAGCAGGAATTTAAGTGAGAGCAAGGGCTCGGATGAATAAAAACAAGTCAAGGCAGTCCAAATCCACCCAAGTAGCAATAAGGTAAACAGGCTGGATTCCAGCAGAATTTTCGGAAAAGCAGCCGGGCGCAAAACTAGGTACACTGTTACTGCAATGCTGAGCAGTCCCATGAAAATTTCATCCGGAAAATCCAATCCCAAAAAAGGTGTGATCTGCCATTCTGTTGATAACGGGATGGCTATGAACAGAAGCCAGAACAGGCGAATGTTGGGTTGAAAAAGTAAGGGAAGAAAGGCATAGCAGCAAAGTGCCAGGAAAGGAACTGCCAACCAGTGATAAGCATGGTAATAGAGGGCGTACCAGCAGCAAATAGCAAACAGGAGTGAAAAGAAGCCAAAGGGAAACAGCAGACTTTTCGAGTTGGCCAATGGGGGCATATCAGGAAAGTTTGTGCCGGTGATGAAGGAGAACCAGGCATGAAGAAAAGAAAATTGCCCCGAGGCAGACTCCTGTCATCAGCAATAATATTTTGGGGCGATAACTAAATGGATCGGCCCTGGGAGGATCCAATATGAATAGGGGTCCCGGAAGGGCTGCTTTTGCTTGTTGCCATTGGCCGGTGATAATTCTGTTGTTGCTGATCAGTTGCTTCAATGATTCCTTTTGCAGTTGCACTAAAGTCATTTGGGCATGATCGGCAGATGCTGTCTGCCTATCTACCTGTAGGTAGGTAGCTTCCAAACTATCGAGTGATTGACGGAGAGAAGACAAATTCGACTCATAATATTGCAGCCATGCGGCACGAATGCGTCTTTCAATTTTATGGGCATAGGCGGTAACCAGATCTTGAGAAATCTTCGGAAATTTTGTCCATGCTATTAGTTGTAACTGACCGTTGTCGGTTCTTTTGGTAAATAGTTTTTCCTGTAAGATTTCTTCTGCCTCGTGAAATCTTTTTGCAGAGGCTCTTGCATTTTTTGCTGAATCGGTGAGTTGGGTTTTGGGGGAGGAAATAAATAGCGTATCCAAATAAAATTCGTGCACCAGTTCAGCATAGATGTTATTCCAATCTTCGGAAGATTCCATTCTTTCGATGTCATCACCGTTTCCAAATAGGGGGTAGAGGTCTTTTATTTGTGGATTAAAAAGCCGGGCGGGGTCTGCCAGTTGGGTATTGATGGGGGTGAGGGTAGCGACGGACTTGTACTCGCGGGGTGTATAATAAAGAATGAAGGCAGCGATGAGGGTTGAGACCAGGGTAAAAACAGCAATGAATTTTCTGTTTTCTATTAAAAGTGGCAGTATTCGGTTCAGGTGTAGCATGACAAACAGTGTAGGGGTAAAATACGAAAATATCAGGAGTTATGGGTGACTTCGATGTGTCGGGAAAAACTTTCTTCGAGGGAGATAAAAGTTTCTGTGCGTTCGATTCCTTTTATTTTTTGCAGTTCATCGTGGAGTACGAAACGCAGTTGGAGGATGTCTTTGCAGACAATTTCCGCGAACATGCTGTAGTTGCCGGTGGTATAATTGAGGCGAACGATCTGTGGTATTTTTCTCAGCTCTCTGGCTACAGAATCGTACAGGGAGCTTTTTTCCAGATAGATACCAATGAAAGCTATCACATCATAACCCAGCAGTTTGAGGTCTACCGATAATTTTTTACCTTTCACTACTTTTTGCTCTTCGAGTTTTTTGATGCGTACGTGTATGGTACCTCCGGAAACGAAAAGTTTTTTACCGAGATCGGCGTAAGAAATTTCTGCATCTTCCATCATGGCCTGGATGATCTGCAGATCGAGTTTGTCGAGATTTAATTTACCGGTCATTTTTAAACAATTTTTTACAAATATTCTAATATTTCAGCAATATTATTGAATTTTTTCTATATTTTTTAATTTTTCTTTGAATTTTAAATAAATTATAGGCGTTTTGATGTAATATTGTATAGTCAATGATTAGTAACAAGTACCGGTGGATGGTTGACGATACTGTGGGGTGATGAAATTTCTGGCAGACATGCCCTCTTGTCTCGGGGGTGAGGATAATGGGACAAACGTAGTGTAGAGCCGCCTGTTTAGCGATATGCGGGCGACCAGGGTCGACCACTGAACTTTGCGCTATAGCTAACCACCTCGTGGAGGTTCGACCCCTCCCCCTACAGCAACTACCGGAAAATCTGAAGTACTCAGTTTTCCGGATTTTTTATGCCCTGAACTCAACCCTCTCGCAATTTGTTACCAGGCATTTTTTTCCAAAACACAACGAATCTTCTCTCTATTATAACAAATTTTTATTAAAAACATATGATGAATTAATATATAAACTCTGGATTATCGAATTGTTAAAAAAAGTAAAAGATTATTTTCACCACAAGCAGAAAATACGAGTCGCAGAGAAAAGAATTGATTGGTAGAAACTAACGAGCCGCAATTGCTCTGAGACAAATAGAATCACAATCATCTTTCATAACCTCCCGACCGGAGTAAAATTTATAACCAACATTCCTAACCACTAAACTATGCTTATGCAAAAAAATCATCTATTCCGATGGATGCTCTTACTGCTCTTTAGCTTGAACATTTCGCAAGTTCTTGCCCAAGGCTTTACGGCATCCGGATCCGTTAAGGAGAGCCAAACGGGCAACCCACTCAGGGGCGTCTCCGTGGCCCTTAAAGGAACCAAACAAGTAACTACCACCGATGCCAACGGTAATTTCAGCATTAAAGTTACCGGTAACAATGCAGTTCTCGTTTTGAACTATGTAGGCTATAAAAAAGCCGAAATACCTGTTTCCAATTCGAATGCCTCGGTTAATGTTTCCCTGGAGGAAGACGTCAATCCCCTAAAAGAAGTGGTTATCACTGGTCTTGCCACCAACATCAAACGTTCCAACCTGGCCAATGCAGTTACCACTATTTCTGCCAAAGACCTCGTAGGAACTACTCAAATTCAAACGGCTGATGGTGCCCTCTATGGAAAAGTAGCAGGTGCCAATATCCGAATGAACTCCGGGGCACCTGGAGGTGGTATCAACATTCAACTCCGTGGTCTGTCGAGCCTCACACAAGCTTCAGCCCCCCTTATTGTATTAGATGGAGTTTATATCAGCAATGCTTTTCAAAGAACCGGTCGTGCCTCTGTTTCACAGGCAGGTGGCTCCAACCAAGACGATGGAGCCAATCGCCTGGCAGACATCAACCCCGCTGACATCGAAAGCGTGGAGGTTCTAAAAGGACCCTCTGCCGCCGCCATCTACGGTACACGTGCCAATGCAGGTGTAAGCGTTATCACTACCAAAAAAGGCACTGCCGGAAGAACCAGCATTAGTTTCGGCCAAGACATAGGAATGGGAACTCCATTGAAAATGATGGGTGTTGATGACTGGAGTGAGGCGAAAATCAACACTTTCTTCCCTGTTGCCAGAAGACCCATAGAAATTACCCGTTTTCAAAATGCAGTGTCCACCGGTACCTTCGTGAATTATGAAGATTATTTCTATAACAATACCGCTTCTTTGTTGAACTCAAGACTGAGCATCCGCGGTGGTGACGAAAAAACCAAATTCTTCGTCTCAGGAAACCTGACCAGTGAAGATGGTATTGTTAGAAGAACCGGATTTGAAAGACAATCCATTCGTGCCAATATTGACCACAAAATCAGCAAGAACATCACGCTGAGCGTCAATTCAAATTTCATCCGCACCAATACCGACCGCGGATTTACCGGCAACCAAAACAATACCGGTGCCAGTATCGGATACAACATCGCCTATGTTCCCAATTACTTCGACCTGCGCCCTGTTAATGGGATTTATCCTACCAACCCTTACTTTGCAGAAAATCCGGTGGCAGTTACAGACAAAGGCATCAACAACTCGCTGGTGAATCGTTTCATTCAATCATTCAATCTCGACGTTAACCTGCTGCGTACTGAAAAGTCTCAACTGAAATTCAGACTCAACGGAGGTCTCGACTACATACAGAATTCTACCAAAGTCTATCTCCCCGATGATCTTCAATTCCAAAGAGGGCAGGCAAACCCGGGAGATGTGCTGATGGGTAAGCAGGAAAGCATGAATACAAATTTTCAGGCAGCCCTGGTGTACAACTGGGAAGTTAAGAAAGTAAAATTGAGCACCCAGGCAGGTATGGTTCGCCTTGATTTCAAAAACAATGGTCTCTTTAACAGAGGTCGTGGTTTAGCCCCAGGACAATCCAACCTGAAACAAGCAACTGTTCAGGAAGTGGAATCACAATTTGAGAATTCACAAAGAGATGTGGGTATTTTCGCGCAACAAGAAGCCAACTACGAAGATAAAATCATTGGAACTGTCGGCGTTCGTATGGACAAATCAAATACCAACGGCGACCCTCAGAAATACTTTGCATTCCCTAAAGCATCATTGGCAGTTAACCTGACCAATTTTGATTTCTGGAAATCCAGAACCATCTCACAATTCAAACCTCGCATCGCTTACGGACAAACTGCCGGTCCCGTTCCTTTCGGTGCCACCTTTACTTCTCTCGGTGGTGTTAACATTGGCGGTTTGCTCGGATCAACAGTAGCAACCAGCATCGGTAACCTGATTGTAGTTCCTGAAAGAGCCGTTGAACTCGAATTCGGATTGGATGCCGGCTTCTTCAACAACCGTCTTTCATTGGAAGCAACCTACTACATCAAGACTACTAAAGACAACTTGCAACCACTGAATCTCTCCCCTGCTACCGGAGTTGTCAGTACCATAAGCAATGAGGCTGAAATGAGGAACAAAGGTATTGAGTTGAGCTTGGCAGGTACCATCATCCAAAAAGAAAAAATCAAATGGACCTCCCGCTTATTGTGGTGGAAAAATGATGTGCTGATTACCAGACTCGGTATCCCTTCTTACACTACCGGCGCATTCGGTACTGCATTGGGAACCTTCCTAATTCGCCAGGGCGTTGCACCTACCACCATCGTAGGAACGCCTTTTGTATCTCCAGATTTTACTGTTTGGGGAAATGCACAACCTGATTGGACATCCTCCTGGTCGAACAACATCACTTTCCTGAAGAACTTTGAATTCAATATGTTGATGGAATACAGAAACGGTGGCGATAACATCAACCTGACTTCCTTCCTGACCGACGGCGGTGGTACCACCAAGGGTTGGTTTGATGATGACGACAAAGATGGAATTCCAAATGGCCGGCAACGCCCACCTGCCCCATTCAATAACGCCGGTCGCTGGGTACAAGATGCGACGTTTCTGAAAATACGTGAATTGGGTCTTTATTATAATGTACCAAAATCAGCTTTAGGTAAAGCCGGTAATGTGATTCAGCGTGCGAGAGTAGGTCTATCCGGAAACAATGTATTTTTATCTACCAATTACGTAGGTTACGATCCGGAAACGTCCACCTTCGGTGCTCAGGCATTGGCTAACAATGTGGATGTGGCACCTTATCCAACTGCCAGAAGGTTATTTTTTCACTTACAAATCGACTTCTAAATCATACCAATATGAAAAAGATACCTATACTTATTTTAATGGGAGTTACCCTTTCACTTTTCTCCTGTAACCCCTTCGAGGTAAAAAAGCTGGAAGACCCTAATAACCCCAGCGAAGCAAGTGTTTTGAATAACGCCTCCCGCAGCCAAATTCAATTCCTCGTTACAGGTCTCGAATCAAGACACAGAGGATATGTAACCAACATTTCACAGGCATGGAATACATTTGGCAGAGAAATCTGGTACCTGAACGCTTCTGACCCTCGGTTTCAAACAGACTGGTTAGGACAAGCAGGTCGTTTACCCGATGCGGTATTCTTCGGATTCGGTGCTACCGGCGGTGGATCCTATGCTACACCTTATCAAACAATCAAGCAAGGATATGTTTTGATTGAATCTGCACAAAACAGCTCCTTCCTCAGTGCCGCTGAGAAAAATGCAATATCCGGATTTGCCAAAACCATCCAGGCCTACCAATTTATTATACCTGCCAACTGGCAATATGATAACGGTATTCGCACAGATGTGAAGAATCCGTTGAAACCTGGTGGATTCAGATCTTACACTGCCGCTCTTGGCTTCATCGATTCATTGTTGAATGCCGGATTGGCCGACCTTAATAACGCAGGCACTGTATTCCCCTTCACATTGACCGCTGGATTTGCCGGATACAACACCATTGATGGACTGAAAAGAGTGAACAGAGCCATCGCTGCCAGAGTTGCTGTTTATCGTAAAGACTGGCAAGGTGCCCTCAATGCATTGTCTCAATCTTTCATGAACCTGACCGGTCCACTAAGTGCGGGTCCGGCACATACCTATGGCGCCCCTCCGGATTCTTTCAATCCACTTTTTTATGTATTAGATGCCAACATCAATACGATAATCGTGGTTCATCCATCTGTTCTTGCTGATGCAACACCCGGAGATTCTCGTGTTAGCAGCAAATTCCACCAACGTTCAGTTCCTGTTACAGTGACTACCGATGCTACACCACTCATAGGTACGCATCAAGATAAAAGATGGGCCACCAATACTGCAGCTATTCCTTTCATTAAAAATGAAGAGTTGATTCTGATTAAAGCAGAAGCTCACGCTCAGCTGAATCAAACTACTGATGCTGTAGCAGCTATCAACATCATTCGAACTGCAGCCAATATCGGAAACTATACAGGTGCTACTACCCAGACTGCATTGATAGATGAGGTCCTCTACCAGCGCAGATACTCTCTTTGGGCTGAACCCTGGGGACATCGCTGGATTGATGCCCGCAGATATGATAGACTGAATACCATTCCAACATCATTTGATAAAGGAACCATCTTCCGGCAATTCCCTCGCCCACAAGCAGAGTTGAATTGGGACCTTTATGCAGGTGGATAGCTTGTTATAATAAATATTTTTCCATAAAAAAAAGAGGTTGCCACCCGGTAACCTCTTTTTTAATTGTATCGAAAGATATACTGATCGCTATTCCGCATCTGCATTATTCAAATACCCCGACAACTCCTCCATCATCGCACGACTGCCACCATAGAAAGGGCTCCTCTCATGCAAAGCAGTCGGCTGAATATCCAAAATCCTTTGTTGCCCATTGTTAGCTACACCCCCTGCCCTCTCTATCAAAAATGCCATCGGATTACATTCATACAACAATCGTAGCTTACCCCCGGGTAAATCAGTCGTCCCCGGATACATAAAAATACCTCCCTTGATCAGATTCCGATGTACATCAGCTACCATACTCCCAATATACCTTTGTGTGTAAGGTCCGCCATCTGCAGCAGTTTTTTTCTGACAAGCAGTGATATACTGTTGTAACCCCTTTTCATACCGAAAGAAATTCCCATGATTCACCGAATAAATGGTGCCCAGAACAGGACATAGAATATCCGGGTGACTCAAACAAAATTCCCCAATGGAAGGGTCGAGTGTAAAACCATTCACACCGCGTCGGGTTCCATATACAAACATGGTACTGCTGCCATAAATCACATAACCCGCCGCGACCAACTTATTCCCGGGTTGCAAAAAATCACTTTCAACACAAGGTTGACCGATCGAACTTAGTCGTCGGTAAACGCTGAAAGTAGTTCCAATGGAAACATTCACATCAATATTACTTGACCCATCTAACGGATCAAACAGGCATACATATTTGCTGTTATTGCTCACCTCATCATTGAAAATCTCAACACCCTCTATCTCTTCACTGCCAATACCCGCACAACTGATGCCATGCTTTAAAACCCCCACCAACTGCTGGTTGGCAAATACATCGAGCTTTTTTACATCCTCCCCTTGTACATTGGTATGCCCGGCCTCACCTAATATATCAACCAACCCTGCCTTATTCACTTCCACATTGATCCGTTTCGCCGCCAATCCAATGTCCCTTAACAAACTACTGAGCTCGCCGGTGGCGGAAGAAAAATTTCTAAGCTGCTGAATCGTAAACTCATCGAGGGTGAGTACCTTTCTGTTGATATACATAGACAACCATTGAGTTAATCAATAACAACAGCCACTGCACCTATCAAAACTTCCTGATCAATCGCACATGTACCGGTGTTTCCCGGTATTCCGTATAGGTATGACCATTATAAAAGTTGATCACATACGAACCATTCGGATCTTCCTTCGAGGGCTGGGAAGTCCAGTAATTCCCCACCTGAAAACCTCCAATCAACTGCCGATGAACATACAACAATGAAAGTTCTTCCTTATTCGGCACCCTCCACTGGTCAGAATCACCTAAGCGAAAATCTTTTGCCAACTGAATTGCTTCCAACCATTTCAGCATCTTCCCTGCATCTTGCTTTGCCACCAGCAAACCATGCGGAACTTTTTTCTCATACCCCGGCTGTCCTTTCTTTAACAAGGTAACAATAATACCTTCCTGATATACATCTCCTGGTTGTAAGCGCTGCGCACCAACCGAACCCTTCAGAAAAAAAAACAACAAGATCATACAAACTGTCTGTCTTATCGCGGGTCGATTCATCGGATTTCCTTTGATTTGCAAGTTACAAACAAATTACCGGTACCTTGACGATGCGTTATTGCTACAAAAGATGACTTTACTTTTTTCCTGCATCTGTTGTATTTTACATTTCACAAGTTTGAAAGTATGTGCTATTATCTGGGCATTGAAGTGAAAAAAGAAACTTTCATCCACCTGAAAGACCTTCAGGTGCAAGTGAAAGACCATGATCTGATCCGTCCCGTGTTGAGTGGTTTTGAATATGACACCTGGCCCATTATCCTGCCGGCAGCAGATGGAAAAGAACTGGAGCTAACACTTGCCCATTGGGAACTGATTCCCGGTTGGATCAACTCACAGGAAGAACTAGCCGCCAGCAGAAAAAAATTCAATACCCTGAACGCTACCGCAGAAAGATTGTTGGAAAGCCGTGTTTATCAGTCCGCTGCACTAAGAAGACGCTGCCTCATTCTGGCTTCCGGTTTTTATGAATGGCGACATTATACGCCCACAGGTTCTAAAAAGCCCATTGCCTATCCCTATTATATTACTGTTACCCATCAACCTTACTTTTTTATTGCAGGCATCTGGCAAGACTGGACCGACAGAGCGTCGGGTGAGACCATGCCCTGTTTTTCTTTGGTAACCACTGCTGCCAATCCCCTTATGTCTGCCATCCACCATACCAAAAAACGCATGCCGTCCATTCTTCCCGAGGAACAGGCCTATCAATGGATACAACCTGACCTCAGCAAAGAGGAAATCGCCCACCTGGCTGCTTTTTCTATTCCCGACACCCAACTTTCCGCCACGACCATCCACAAAGATTTCAGAACATCCTCCAACCCTACCGAGCCCTTTCAATATGATGAATTACCCGAATTAAGCATCTAATGAACCCCTGAAAACAATTCTCAAAATGCTAAATTTTTTAGTATTTTGTGAGGTGGAATGGTTTTTTAAGATACTTTTTGACCGTAAGTACATTACGCTCAAAGCAAGACTGATTTACCTGTCAGACCAGGTAGAACGCATAGTTGTGATGGGGCGCAACCGATCGATTATTCTGCAAAGCAATCGCCCTATGCTGGAGAACAAGGGACTCAAAAACAAGCGCATCCATTGGAAGATCATCGAGGGTACCCTCCACAACATCCGTGTGCTTCAAAACATTTTACAATCCCTTGAAAGACATTTAAAAAACAACGGACCTGTTCCTCCACCGGCTCCTTAATTTGATGAAGGCGACCTGTATATTTGCGGTGCAATGGGACAAAAAAAATTGATTCGTTTTGAAGCAATCCGTCATTTTTCCAACGTACTGGAATACCCTTCAAATATGAAGGGGAAATGGAATGAATTCTTCGGTAACAATCACCCTATAACACTGGAACTGGCTTGTGGTAAGGGAGAGTATGCTGTGGGTTTGGGCCGACTCTACCCGGAGCAAAATTTCATTGGTATTGATATCAAGGGTAACCGGATCTGGAGAGGTGCAAAAACAGCCCTCGAAGAAAAGTTAAGCAATGTAGCCTTCGTCCGTTCTGCCATTGATCAGATAACGATCTACTTTACAGCCCATGAAGTTACCTCTATATGGATCACCTTTCCCGACCCTCAATTGCGGGAGTCTAGGTCGAAAAAAAGATTGACCCACCCCAGATTCCTGCGGCTTTATCAACAATTCCTGGTCCCTGGTGGCCGGGTGCACCTGAAAACCGATAGTCCGGTTTTATACACATTTACCTTAGAAGTGATTAACTTATTTGGACTTTCTGTGTTATATCAAACGGAAGATCTGTATGGAAGTGCTGAATTGTCTGAAGAGTTATCCATCAAAACCCATTATGAAGGTCTGGATATTGCAGGCAGCCATCGCATCCATTATATTTGTTTTTTAATAGATCAACCGTTGCCTCTAGAAAAAGATGCGCTATTAAAAAAGACAACAAGTGAGCCAGGAATTGATTGAGGGAACAGATTTTTATTATGACGAAAACGGCATGACCGTTTTTACCCGTGAATACCACCTTAACAAGGGTTATTGCTGTGGTCATGGCTGCCGTCATTGTCCTTACGACTATGTGAACGTCCCTGAACCAAGAAAATCTTTTTTATCAAAAACCACCCCTGAGCAATCGTCCCCTTCTGCCAGTGCTCATTAATTTTTTCTTTTGAGAAAGAAGAAGTCCATAGAACAACCCAGAGAAGTATTACCGGCCGGCACGCGGGATACAGACTTTTTCAGTAAGGTGTATGAAGTAGTTCGCCTGGTTCCGAGGGGAAGGGTCACTACTTATGGTGCCATCGCCCGTTTTTTGGGAAGCGGGAAAAGTGCCCGGATGGTGGGTTGGGCGATGAATGCCTGTCACCATGTGAAACCACCTGTACCTGCTCACAGGGTAGTGAACAGGAACGGACAACTATCCGGGAAGATGCATTTTGGCGACCCTAACAGGATGGAGCAATTATTGAAGAAGGAAAAGATACTGGTATCGAAGGATACAATCGTTAACTTCAAACAGTTACTTTGGGATCCGCAGCAGGAAATTGAAATGCTTTGATCAGCGATAATAAGGATGGATCATCCAATAAACAATCGGGCCAGTAACTGCAACATACAACCATAGTGGCCAGGTAATTTTAGCTAGTTTTTTATGTAACACATATTCTGCAGTTAACGCCCGGTATGCAGTAAACAATATAAAAGGAAGTATGATGGCAGCCAGAAAAATATGGGTGACCAAAACAATAAAATAAATTGTTCTTGTATTGCCTACCGCCATTAATTCACCTGCATCTACTTCTCCATCATGGTTGCTGTCACCGAATTTGGCTTCTCCGGCAAGCAGGTGATGAAGAATATAGGAGAGCAAAAAAATAACAGAAAAAATTAAGGCTGTCATCATCAGTTGTTTGTGTAAAACATAATTGCCCTTTTTTACTGCCACCAGTGCAGCTATCAACAATACTGCGATCAGCGCATTGATGAATGCATTCGCGGTGGCAAAAACATGCACATCAAATCCCGTCTCAATTTTGAGCTGTATTTTTCCGAGTAGAACAACTACTGAAAAAACAACCACGGAGAAGACTCCAATGAGCCAATACGCTTTTCTGTCATTTTTTTCCAAAGAGGGAGGTAACATGCCTGTAGGTTTTAATTCAGTGAATTTTCTTTTTTTCTGCGGGACTGCATAAATACTACAAAAAATATGACAAGTACAACAATGATGAGCCAAAGCCAGCCCAATTCTTGTATTTGAATGAACAACTTGCTCTTTTTGGTTTTGTCTTTCTCAAGCAAGAGGAGTCCGATGTCCCTGGAAAGCTTCAGCATGGAAGCCGAATCCAACCCATTGTAATAACCCCGAACCTTATAGAATTTATCGAGCAACACAAAACGACTGGTGTGAACGAAATCTGGTGTTACCGGTTCTTCACTGAATTTATCTACTTTGAGTTCATTAAAAGCAAAGTCATAAATGGCTTTCCTATTACCGGTGAGCATCCACCAATTGTCGTGATTGACCCTCATCCTATCGGCATATGCTTTCAATACCGGTACGCTGTCGTGCTCCGGATCTACTGAAAAGGAAATAAACTGTACAATGGAGCTATCCAGCTTTTTCCTGGTATTACCTCCTCGTAAAAAAGATTCCTGAAGTGTTTGCATGTTGGAGGTAAGTCTGGGACAAATTCCGCGGCAACTGGTGAAAAAGAAATCTGCAACAATGATTTTACCCGGACGGTCATAAAGTGATACTGTGTCACCCAGTTGATTTACCAATGTAATATTCGCTGTTGTATGCCAAACTGTATCATTGACGAGTTTGCCCTTTATTTCTTTTGTGACAACTGTATCCATGAGGTAGTGTCTGGGCATCTCTACAGCATTGTCACTAAACGACTGAAGCAGAAGATAGGCAGTGAGGGGCAGAACAAGTGCCAGCATCAACCCTAACAGAGCGCTTTTATTCATGTGATATGATTAAAATACCATCGCCTCCGGCGATGGTATATGATCAAATAGTATAGAGAACAATCTATTAATGCTTACCACTTTCCGGCTTGTGCTCTTTCTTCTCCACTTTGATGGTACTTTGTTCCTTAAAATGTGGATCGTAGGTATTGCGCAGATTTTTAAAGGAATTACCATCATAGAGGAAGGCAATAATGAACCAGATAAAGAGAGCGAGAGGTACTACAATGGTCATGATAAGGTTACGAATTTCATGTTTGAGGTGCATGAAATAGGCAACGATATAAAACGCTTTTGCCATCATTAGAATTACGATAACGCCCTTTATTAAAAGTCGCAGACCTACCTTCTCCAGCGGAATGCCAATCATTAAAAATCCCAAAGCCAATTCAACAATGGTGAGAACGGTAAGAATAATAGTTACTTTCCAAATCTCTTTCGTTCCTCCACCGGACTGGTGTTCTGCATGTGTATGTTCCATAAATAAGCTTAGTAGTGTTGAGAGAAATTTATTGATACAATCAAATCAGATAAAAGCAAGTAAATACAAATACCCAAACCAGGTCTACGAAGTGCCAATATAAACCGGCTTTTTCAATCATCAGGTAATGACCACGCTTTTCGAAGCTATTGTTCATGGCCATG
>JBJTTC010000038.1:0-5376 GCA_046079965.1 Sediminibacterium sp.
CTGGTTCCTGTTTACCGGTGAGCCCCCGAAGGAAGCCATGGTGGTTGAGATTACCGGGAAGCAGTTTGGATGGATCTATCGTTATCCGGGAAAAGATGCTGCCTTCGGGAAAAAATATTACAAAAATATTGACCCTGCCAACAATGGATTGGGTATCATCTGGGAAGATCAGTTGAGCCATGATGATGTGGTGACTGAGCAAACCATGTACCTGGTTAAAGGAAAGCCGGTGAAATTGGTAATTGGATCGAGAGACGTTATCCATGACGTGGGCTTATCTCATTTCCGCATGAAAATGGATGCTGTGCCGGGTATTCCTACTACTATGTGGTTCACCCCCAAATACACCACTAAGGAAATGAAGGAAATGACCGGTAATCCGAATTTCGCTTACGAGATCAGTTGCGATCAAATGTGTGGAAACGGACACTACTCTATGAAAGGAAATATTGAAGTAGTTGAACAGGAGGAATATGATCTTTGGATGGCCAAACAAAAACCACAGTACCTGGTTAATTTTCCGGATAAGGATCCATCTGTTAAACCTGCTGCAGATTCTGTTAAATCAGTCATCAGCATGGTGAAAACAGTCAACAAGGATAAAGCTCAAATGTAATATAGAAAGTAAAAAGATATAAACGTAATCACAAAAGCATACACTTATGAGTCACGTAGCAGAGACACAGGCAGCAGGGGTGGTGGCAGCGCATCATGATGATCACGCCCATCACGAGCACCATGAGCACCACGAGACCTTCATTACTAAGTACATTTTCAGTCAGGATCACAAAATGATCGCCAAGCAGTTCCTTATTACTGGCATGTTCTGGGCTGTATTGGGCGGATTGATGAGTGTTCTGTTCCGCTTCCAGTTGGGTTATCCAGAAGATACTTATCCCTGGCTCGAAACAATACTGGGTAAATGGGCCAAGGGTGGTCGTATCACCCCCGAAGCTTATTATGCTCTGGTAACTACGCACGGAACGGTACTGGTATTTTTTGTATTGACTGCCGGCTTGAGTGGTACTTTTGCCAATTTCCTTATTCCTTTACAAGTGGGAGCCCGCGACATGGCTTCCCCTTTCCTTAATATGCTGAGCTACTGGTTTTTCTTCATAGCTAGCATTGTCATGTTATCATCATTGTTTGTTGAGACCGGTCCCTTCAGTGGTGGCTGGACGGCATATCCACCCCTCAGCGCATTGGGTGATGCTTCACCCGGTTCTAAAACTGGTATGGATTTGTGGATCATCTCAATGGCTCTTTTCGTTGTGTCTTCATTGTTAGGTGGTCTGAACTACATCGCTACCATCCTGAACATGCGCACTAAAGGAATGAGCATGACTCGTCTTCCATTGACTATCTGGGCGCTTTTCTTTACAGCTGTATTGGGCGTTCTTTCTTTCCCAGTTTTGCTCTCCGGTTTCATCCTTTTAATTTTCGATCGCAACTTCGGAACCAGCTTCTATTTGTCTGATATTTTCGTGAATGGAGTAGGTGCATTGCCCAACGAGGGAGGAAGTGCCATTCTTTTCCAACACCTGTTCTGGTTCCTCGGACACCCGGAGGTGTACATCATTTTGCTTCCTGCCATGGGCATGGTCTCTGAGATTCTCTCGGTAAACTCCAGAAAACCCATTTTCGGATACATGGCAATGGTGGGTTCTTTGTTCGCCATTGCAATCCTTGCCTTCCTGGTATGGGCACACCACATGTTTGTTACAGGTCTGAATCCATTGTTGGGATCCATTTTCGTATTACTTACGCTGCTGATTGCGGTGCCCTCAGCCATTAAAGTTTTCAACTGGCTAACTACACTCTGGAGAGGAAGTATTCGCTTTACCCCCGGTATGTTGTTTGCGATTGGTTTTGTAAGTCTTTTTATCTCAGGAGGATTGACAGGTATCTGGTTGGGTAACTCAGCCATTGATATACACCTGCATGATACCTATTTCGTCATCGCCCACTTCCACATTGTAATGGGGGTGGCCTCCATGTTTGGTATGTTCGCCGGAATTTACCATTGGTACCCCAAAATGTATGGCCGTTACATGAACAATACCCTCGGATATATGCACTTCTGGATTACCATTGCCGGTGCTTACATGATTTTCTGGCCCATGCACTATGAAGGCTTGGCAGGTATGCCCCGTCGTTACTACGATTACAGCATCTGGGAGAGCTTTAAACAATTTGCAGAGTTGAATCGCTTTATCAGTTCAGTAGCCATGATTGTTTTTGCCGCTCAATTGCTGTTCCTTATTAATTTCTTCTATTCCATTTTCAAAGGCCGCAAGGTTACCAGTCTGAATCCCTGGGGTTCCAATACACTCGAGTGGACTACACCACTGCGTCCCGGACATGGAAACTGGCCCGGCGAAATTCCTGAAGTTCATCGTTGGGCGTATGATTACGGTAAGGATGGGAAAGAGTTCATCTCGCAAACTACTCCGGTAGGTGAAGATGAAAGTCACCATTGATTTTAAATTCCGGTAAAAGGTTTTGCCGTACCGGAAACAAGTAAATTACCAGGCAATGCTCCCGAAATACTGGGAGCATTGTTGTAAAAAACAAAATCTGTCAGACATTCTTAATCCAGTGTGTCTGAAACTCTTCCGGGTTACCGGTCTAATTAATCTTAAATGAACAAAACCACTGACGATAATCATTCCGAAAAATCATCACAAAGTAAATGGCGGGATTATTTTCAGCTGACGAAATTCACCCTGAGTTTTACGGTGGTATTCTCCTGCGTCATTTGCTACTTGCTTGCACCCAATATCATTCATTTTGACTGGACGATGATAGGATGGCTTTTTCTGGCAGGTATGCTGATAACAGGGAGTGCCAATGCCATCAATCAGGCACAGGAAAAAGATACAGATGCCATGATGAAGCGAACAGCATCCAGACCGGTCGCAGCAGGCAGAATGACACAGCAGGAGGCCTATTCTTTTGCAGCAATTGCAGGGGCCACGGGCATAGCCATCATTGGCTATTTTTTCCGCGATGAAGCCCATGCTTTCAATTGGAGTGCAGCTCTTTTATCTGCATTCAGCTTGTTCCTTTATGCATTCATTTACACACCGCTAAAGAAAATAAACTCCATTGCTGTTTTGGTGGGAGCTTTTCCGGGGGCATTACCATGCTTGATTGGTTGGGTAGCTGCAACCAATACGATTGACCCATTGGCAAATATTACTGTCGGAGAAAAAACATTCAGCAATGCGGGAGGTTGGATACTTTTCGCCATACAATTTCTCTGGCAATTCCCTCATTTTTGGGCGATTGCCTGGGTAGCACATGCCGATTACAGCAAGGCGGGATTTAAATTATTACCTGCAGATAAAGGGCCGACACGCTTCACTGCCGTCCAGGCGGTGATGTATTCCGTGTTAATGATTCCGGTAGGATTTTTACCCTATTATTTTGGACTCACCGGTTATGTAAGCATGTGGGTGTTGGTGGGAGCCAATTTGTTCATGGTTTTTCAGAGCATGCGCCTTTATATAAGCATGGACGTGCCAGCAGCCAGGCGGGTTATGTTCAGCAGTTATATCTACCTGCCGGTAGTATTGCTTGCTTTGCTGGCAGATAAAGTCAATTGAATTCAACAATAATCGCATGAATACATCTACTACCTCATCCCGCATTCATCCCCAAAAATTCACACTTTGGGTTGCCATGGCAAGCATTGTGATGATGTTTGCGGGTTTCACCAGTGCCTACATAGTTAAAATGAATGAGGGAAGTTGGCTAAAATTCAGTCTCCCCAAGATTTTTTGGTTGAGTACGGTAGTCATTCTGGCGAGTAGCGTAACTCTGCACCTGGCCGGAAAGGCATTCAAGGCCAGAGAAATGCTCCGCTATCGACAATTGTTAACAATAACCGCCGCTCTTGGGGTTGTTTTCATCTTATGCCAGCTGACAGGATTCTGGCAATTGGAAAAAGACGGTATCCAACTGATAGGCCAACGCAGTAATTCTGCCGCCTCCTACCTTCTGGTAATTACCGGTATGCACATGCTGCACGTTTTGGGTGGGGTTATCGCTTTGGTGGTGCTACTGGCAGGTGTTTACAGCCTCAAATCGAAGAATTATAGTCCATTACCCATCGAACTGGCTGGTATTTACTGGCACTTTGTTGACGTTTTATGGATTTATCTATTCATGTTTTATATGGCCGTTGGATAGATAAGAAAAAGTTCAACATAAATGCCTGATTTTGCCCAACACCTAATAAATTTGTACCGAAATTTTCAATAGACCCATGTCAACTACAACTGTAACACCTACCAAATTGTGGAGCGGAGGAAAAAGTCCTTTCAATGTGGAATATGGAAAGCTCATGATGTGGTATTTCCTCATGAGCGATGCCTTCACTTTTGGCGCTTTTCTCATCTCTTACGGCACTATCCGCTTTTCTTCTAATGGCTGGCCCGACCCCAATGAAGTATTTAAAAGCTTTCCCTTTGCGCCGGAAGGGGTACACGCTCCGCTGGTTTTCGTAAGTATCATGACTTTCATACTGATCATCAGTTCTGTTACCATGGTACTGGCTGTTCACGCGGGTCACAATATGGACAAAAAAGGGGTGGTCAAATATATGATCATGACCATCATTGGTGGTGCTATGTTTCTGGGTTGCCAGGCATGGGAGTGGACGCACCTTTATCATGAAGGTGCCTGGTGGGGTAGCAATCCCTTCCCGAACCACGATGGAACTGCTTCCAGTACCAATTTCACCAACTACTTTTTTACCATCACCGGCTTCCACGGGTTCCATGTATTTTCTGGTGTTATCATCAACATCATCATGTTGATTATGGCGATGAACAATAGCTTTGAAAAACGTGGTCATTACCTGATGATTGAAAAAGCAGGTTTGTACTGGCACTTTGTAGACCTGGTTTGGGTATTTGTATTCACTTGCTTTTACCTGATTTGATTGTAACAATTAATTTCTCTCAACACTACTAAGCTTATTTATGGAACATACACATGCAGAACACCAATCTGGCGGGGGAACGAAAGAAATTTGGAAAGTAACCATCATTCTCACAGTTCTTACCATCATCGAATTGGCTTTGGGATTTTTGATGATTGGTATTCCATTGGAAAAAGTAGGAGTACGTCTTCTGATCAAGGGTGTCATTGTTATTTTGATGATGGCAAAAGCATTTTATATTGTTGCCTATTTCATGCACCTGAAACATGAAATTCGTAACCTTATCATGACCATCATCGGTGGTGCTGCTTTCTTAGGTTGCCAGGCATGGGAGTGGACGCACCTTTATCATGAAGGTGCCTGGTGGGGTAGCAATCCCTTCCCGAACCACGATGGAACTGCTTCCAGTACCAATTTCACCAACTACT
>JBJTTC010000039.1:0-3051 GCA_046079965.1 Sediminibacterium sp.
GTAAGTGATTGCTGATTTTAGTGATAAAAAGCAATGATTTATGGGGTTTTCGGGATGTAGCGCAGCCCGGTAGCGCACACGTCTGGGGGGCGTGGGGTCGCAAGTTCAAATCTTGTCATCCCGACATGACTTCCAAAATGACAATCCAATAGGGGGTTGTCATTTTGGTTTTCGCCCAAATCCCTTGCTATCTCTGCAATCTCACGGAAAAGGAAATTCAATCTTTTGGTTAGAACTCGCTTCGTTTTATTGTCATAGAGAATTCCTTCCGGAAATAGCAGGTATTGTATTCGTTGCTTATCATAGTAATTCGCTGAAATCCAAAGCTGGCTTGCTTTTTCAGCAATTTTAAGTCCTTTTTCAATCGTAAATTCAAGGTTAGAACTCATTTCAGCCAAATTCATCGTTTCTTGCTGGAGTTTGTCCATTTCCGATGCAAATTTCTTCGAGAATTTATCGAACTGCTCTTTCTTAATTTCATTCAACACATATCGCTCTTCTAACAGAAAATTCTAATTGAATGTTCTGAAAAGGATATGACTATCACCCAGTGGTTTGAAACTAAGATAGCTATTGCGGACAATTATAGTGTAAAGATGCAAATGATTGAAGAAAATGTGCTGAAACTAAAGGAATCCTATGAGAGGGATCCTGAGTTGGCGCGTTGGCGAATAGATGCTCTTTTGAAAAAGGTGTCCTTATGAAAATTTGACAAAGAGAAGTATTCATTTGCTGGCACCATTCCATGATACCTTCTGCAGACTGGTAACAAACATGCAGGTACGGAGTGTGGTGGGCATTGGCAAGCGTGCCACGGCCATACTCATTGTAACCCTTGTTGTACGCCGTTTGTTTACAATTTCCAATACTTGGTTTTCAGCTGCTGTAGATATTGAATACTTTCTTTGGAGAAGAGAGGATATTTTGCTCTGCTCTTTTTGACAGCTTCATTATAGGTAACAATAAACGAAACCGGGTCTTCTACTGCCACTAAATGATTTTGCAATAAACCTGATTTCATAATGACCATGCCCATGAATCGTCCGGGAATGTGACCACCATTCTTTCCAAAGGCATTTGCAAAAGCAGAAAAGCCCTTATACTCTTGCAATACCTTTTCAGAAACAAAGGCAAGAAGCAATAAACTGTCCAGACTATTGATGTATTTTATGGAGAGTACCTCTTCGTTGTCTGTGAGTTGCCTGACCTCGTGGTATAAGGGTGAACCTTTCTGAAGCAACAGCGGTTTGTCAATCAAATCAGCAACGCCTTCATCGGAAACATTTTGCAAAAAATACAGCAGGCTAAAAGAAGGGTCATTGAAATCGATTGAGGGTTTAATGGACTGCTGGAAGGCAATGGAGACAATTGCGTGGAAGGCTTCGTGAGCCGCCAGTAAACCAAATTTGTATCTGTCTATCCGATACGAGTGCCATAAGTCATTGATGACAATGCCTCCATATCCGGTTGCCTCAGGCATTCCGTAGTTCAGGTAAAACAGTACAGGAAACAGTGCCTCTGCCTGCAACCGCTTTGGCAAGAAAGGATATACTAATGCTTTCACGCTATCTACTGTGTTAGAGGAATGCAGCAATTTTATATACGCCTCGAGCTGTACCTGATTGGTTTTGTAGTTTTGGTGATAAATATCTTTTGAAGGAAATGGCGCATCTGCAGCCGTGTTTGCAGCACCAAACACCTGGCGCATTTCTACTTTAAGGACTGTAGTGTCAATGGCCTTTCCGGCAATCAACATTCGGTAACCCGGTGTTTGAAACAAGGCCTGCCACTGCGACTCCATCTCCTCATGGCCGTTTTTAAGCAAGGTAGCCATGCTGAAATAAGCTTCTGCGCTTGCAGTATTGACCTTTTCTGTCAAAGGCTGACTAAAGGAATAGAACGTTACAACCAGTAGTCCACTTAAAAGGAAAAGTCGTTTTGTAAGCATAAGGGTTGTCATTGAATGGCGTACAACGTCCGGGGCTTTGCGCAGGTGTGGAGTTGTCCCTGTGTCCGCCCACAGCCGATGCTGAATAAAGTTGATTTGTTGAAGTTAAGCACAAATGACCAATGTTGCTGTGTCAGCCCGGAACCAATGCCCGGCTTTGTACTTAGCTGAAGTTTGTTTGTCCTGCCACACTTGCGCAAAACCCTTTGTTGTACACCGTTTTAGTCGGTCTAACCAAAAGACCGGTTGTCTTGGTTTTTGTCAAAGCTGCATATACAAGATGCCAATTAAAAATGCTGAATAACTTTATCGCTCTATTTTGCAACTTCTCTGTCAAAGACCCAAATACTATGATGGTCTTTTGGTCTGCCTGTAAATACTTCGTCAGCAACAAGTTCATTTTGAGTTGTTCCAAATTTATAATTAACACTGTTTAAATAATTCTTTCTCCAAATGGTTGCTTGCAAACTATTGTATTTCTGTTCTAATTTGCCTTTGAATATTAATTTCACTCTTCTTGTTTTTCCGTCAGCAAACATTTTGAAACCTATTTTCCTTTTTTTGTCGCCATAAATGTGATATATCTTCAAACTAAATTCATTGTCAACTTGCTTGATTACGAATATTTGACCCATAAGTCCATTTAGGTTGTCGGTTGTGTCTAACTTACTTTTTTGAAAATTTAGCACCCAAGTCCCTGTGATGTCGGGTGTCTGAGCAAAAATTTGTGAATGAAACAAAACGCAAAATAGCAGCAATAAATATTTTAGTTTGGTAGTCATATTTTTTTAAGTATTTAGTTTCGAAGGTCGTGTTATAGTTTTTACAGACCGACAATATTATGTTAAAAGTGATTGCTGATTTTTGTTGGCAGGAAAAAATAAGACTTGAAATTTTGAGTTGAGTACTGTCAGAAAATGGCGTACAACGGTTCGGGTATTGGCGATGGTGGGGCTTTTATTCACTCAAGCTCAGAGATAGTACAAAAGTTCAATAGAATTACTAATGTTGATTTTGTTCCTTCTGCCCCACTATTGCCAATACGATGTTAGCGGGTCGTTGTTTTTAAATTTTGTAATCTGTTTTAGAAATAATATTTATTA
>JBJTTC010000040.1:0-39331 GCA_046079965.1 Sediminibacterium sp.
GTAAGCTGCAGTGGGTTTAAAACCCGGCGCATAGAACTCATATCTTCTTCACTTCCTGCTTTTTTATCCATCTCACTTACACCTTTGGAAAAGGAATCACCTGAATTCATCGATTCGACCTATGATAAAGATGGATGGGGACAATGGGGTGAACTCTTTTTAAAACAATTGATTGGTACTTCTAAATTTTCCAGAAATACTCGTCTAAAAAACCCCGAACAGGTAAAATTTATTTATAATAAAGTTACTCAGACCGTAATTGCCGTAGCTCATGAACCACTGTTGATTGAGAATAAAGCATTTGGTTATTGGATCAACTTTTCATTGGAACATTTTGAATATAAATTAAACAGGGGACTGATTGCCTGCAAAGGATATCCTCTATTCGGAGAGATGGAAAATAAACGACCTACTCAAATTAGGGAATGGTCTTTCAACAGGCAAATGGCCTATCAGGGTTCTTGGATGCATTTTTTTAGATCACTTTATCGCAATCAATTGGTCGAACAGGGTTTCGAGGTTAGGAAAATCCAAAAAGTAGTGAACGAAGAATATCGAAGGGTGAAAAACCTTTTATACAGCCGGTTAAATAGGGATAACGTGAAACACCCGTCTGCTTCTTTGTTGGATGAAAAATTCTATTCAAAAGATTCCATTCAATATTATAGGAAAGTTTTGCACCAAGGTGAATCGATAGACCGTGTTTTGCCCGAATTAATCCCCAGTGATTCAATTGCCTATGCCATAGATAGTGTAACTGTTGTTTTTTATTATCATCAACCCCTGGAGGTTTATTTTCCCCCTCCACAGCCAAAATATCGAAACAAAAGAATGGATGAGATACTTTTTTACTATCCTAATCTTCCTTCGATAAATGGCCAACCCCTTTCTAATCAAATTACTCACGCCCTTACAAAATCAGATTTTTCAAAAAATAAATTATGGACTGAAAAGGAAGTTATTGTTTTGGCTAATGGTACCTTCTTTGAACCATCTTATCTTTTTATCGGTGGATATTGGGCATATTGGGAAGGAATAAGCTTGCTCTTACCAATAAGTTATCTGCCACAACATCCTTAATCATTCGATGTATCTCATGCTGTTTCAATCCGGTTCAATTCAAGGACTTCTTTTTCGAAAAAAAAGAATATGCCTGTAAACCAATCTTTCATCACAAAGTTTTTCATCTGAAAATGAAACGTATTTATACACTAAAAATACATAACTACAGTTGCTTTTTTTTAATTGGTAATACCATGCACATTGGCATACTTTTTGTAATATAATTTTACCTGTGCTAATGAAAAAGATATACTCAATTTTAGTCCTTCTATTTTTTTATGCCAATGTCCAAGGGCAAGTGTTAAAAGGTATAGTGCAGGATCGAGTAGGACAAAAACCGATACCCAACGCGACCTTATTCCTGAGCAATACCATGGTCAGTGCTACCACCCTCGATGACGGTAACTTTCACTTTCCTTATATACCTACCGGTAGATATGAATTAATCATTTCTTGTACCGGTTATAAGACAAGTCGCGTTGAACTCATTTCCTCATCGCTGCCGCAGAACCTTATCATTCAATTGGAACCATACATAAAAGAATTGAACGAAGTAGTCGTTAAGAATTATGAGAAAGATGGATGGAATAAATGGGGTAGAATATTTAAAGAACAATTCATTGGTACAACACCATTTTCTGTTGATGTTCAAATCGAAAACCCGGATGCGGTTAAGTTCATTCTGGATAAACAAGCAAATACGCTGAGTGCATTTTCCAACGAACCTCTTATCATCATCAATAAGGCTCTGGGATATGAATTGTACTATGAATTAGAACTCTTTGAATTTAATTTTCGTACAAAGCTACTCCTCTTCAAAGGGTTTCCACTTTTTAAAAAGATGACACCAAGAAGCAAGTCCCAGGAGAGAAGATGGACAAACAACCGAAAAGAAGCCTATCAAGGCTCCATGTTGCACTTTTTTCGGTCCTTATACCGCAATCAATTACTGGAAAACGGGTTCGAAGTAAGATCGCTTATAGAAGTAACGAATGAAGAAAAAATGCGGGTCAAAAACGTTTTATCAAGCAGGGTTAAGTCCAATAAAAATAAAGAACTGCCGGAACCCACCATACGAGATACCTTTCGTTTTTCTATTTCCGGGGATTCTATGAGCCATTATCAGCAGGTCATGCGTATGCCCGATAATTCGTTTATCATCCAACCTCAAATTCTTACCGGCGATTCAATCGCCTTTGGTATCGATAGTTTTTCGGTTGGTATGTTTTTCAAGAATTTATTACAAGTCAAGTTTATTAAGAAAAAAATGCCCATCGAAGTTGCAAATGCACTCTCCGGAACTAATTTCTTTCCTGCTTCAACTTTATCCGGCTATGATAGGGTAGACGAGAATTCAATAATCTTCGCCAATAAGATGGATATGATTTCCAGAATTAAATTGACATCTGATGACGGAATCCTTGTCCTTTCCAATGGTTCTTTCTTTGACGCGACCCGCCTCATCAGCTATGGTTACTGGGCATTTTGGGAACGAATCAGCACATTGCTTCCCCTTGATTACAAACCCCCACCTCAATAGTAAAGTTTGACCTATTCGGTCATCACAAAATTATACTTCCAATAAATTTATTTTATCACTGAGTTGTGACTAGTATCATTTGTTTGGCACATAGTTTGT
This sequence comes from Sediminibacterium sp., assembly GCA_046079965.1. Taxonomy (GTDB): domain Bacteria; phylum Bacteroidota; class Bacteroidia; order Chitinophagales; family Chitinophagaceae; genus Sediminibacterium. Next base: position 2,702 of record JBJTTC010000040.1, read on the forward strand.
TTTTTTTCAAAAAAAGGCGCCATGAAGCCAACACTTTTTGCACTATTCCTTATACCCGTTTTTGCTCAAGCGCAAAACCATACTCTGTACCTCAAAAATGGCGAAAAAATTGAGGCACAAACCATTCGCTACCGGAATCCAATCTTTGGAAAAGAGCGGTTAATACTGGGGGAAAAGAAATACTTCATGGATCAGCTCGATTCATTTAGGATTTTTAAAATTTCCTATCTGTCCAAACAAATAAGAGGAAAAGGACGATATATCAGCGTACGACCAGTGATACGGGGAAAAATAAATCTGTATGATCATTCCCGTCCCCCGAAAACCGAAACCATTGCCAGTCATATACCGGAAAAATTGGTCGTGGGTTTAGTAATGCTGGAACATAATGATCATCCTATGAACTTTTATCGTCATAGAAAATTGGTTCAAATTATTCAAAACGATGAACAGGCACTCTCGGCATTTCGCCCTGCCAGAAAAATATATACCATTCAAACGATTATAAGAGGAACTACCCTGGGTCTTTTTGTTGCAGCGCTATCAGTCAATCCCGCTTATTTTGCTACAACGGGCGAGGGACTACTTTATGGTGCTTTAACTCTATCTATGGCTTCTGACATACACGGTATCTTATCTTCAGAACAATATTTTGCAAGTGCAAATGATGCAATAAAAATATATAATCAAAAGTTCGGTTCTGATTGAATAGTAGTTTTTCAATGTAAGGTTGGGGCGAAGGGCACTAACGTGCAATTGGGTTGCTCAAAACATCAATCTTCTGGATACTTTCCTGCAGAAAGTAGCATAAGCTTCCCCATGCTGCCTGCGCAAATATTCTTCCTCCAACCTTATCTGTACCTGTATCAGTATATACCCAACTACCCAAAAAATCAGGGTTGCAGCATTGGGTGTTACCAAAAACAAACCTGCCAGCTCCAACAATATACCCAAAAAAATAGGGTTCCTGCTGTATCGGAAAAGTCCCTCAGTAATCAACTCCGTCTTCCGCTCACTATCAATGCCTACCCGCCAGGAATCTTTCATATTCCCCTGCGCTATGATTGTCCATACCATCGCTACACCTAATATCACTAAGCCCATCCACTGAAAGTCATCTGCATAGGGAAGTTGAATAGTCAAAAAATATCCATGACTGGAAGGAACCCAGGCATATAACAACACATAAATGAATAGTCCGGCTACCGTGAGTTTAAAGTAAAATCCTACTAACCCATAAGCGCTGTCATCCCTGGGCAAAACCATCGGATTGATGCCGGTACTTCGATACACCATCCAGCTCCTGATAACAAATGCCCACAAAAAGTAAACAATAAAATATCCTGTTAAAATGAAAGGTAAATATTTTTGCATGAAAAGATGTTTGATAATTTGAATGAATTGGTTGCCACGAAAACAATCCGGGAAACATGTTTTCTAAAATTAATTCAAGAAAGCTTTCTTCCCTTCCAGTTCCAATTGTTCCTGAAAATTTTTCCCGATTCCGTAAGATTGAATCTATCACTAGCCCAGCCATTCAACTTTGGATTTTTTATTCTAACTCGCTTCCTGAATATTTGGTATTTTTAAACTCTAAACAAAGCAACATGTATCGTTCCATTGTATTCACTTGCATCTCCGCAATAATTTGTTATAACAACGGCTCGTCTCAATCAACTACTCCGCCTGCCGGAAATTATAGTTACACCGAAACCTTTGCCCCCTTTTTCTATTCAAAAAATGGCAATGAGTTTCGCTCTGCCTCCGGTGAGCCCGCACCTCGCTACTGGCAGAACAAAGTCGACTACCAGATTGATGTTCAATTGAATGATTCCACCAACGAAATCAGCGGCTACGAAATTATTACTTACACCAATAACAGTCCGCAAAAATTACCCTATCTCTGGTTGCAACTCGATCAGAATCTCTTCCGAAAAGACTCCCGTGGCAGTGCGATTACTCCCTTCTCCGGCAGCAGAAATGGGGGCAGGGGACAAGACTTTGATGCCGGATATAAGATTACAGGAGTTAAAATGCTGAAAGAAAAAAATCCTGCCATCGATATCCCTTATATGATTGACGACACCCGCCTGCAATTATTTCTCCCAAAAGATCTCCCTGCAGGAGGCGGAAAAATTCAAATTAGAATTGACTTCTCTTTTGAATCTCCTATTTACGGATCCGATAGAATGGGCATTCAAACTACCAAAAATGGTAAAATTTTTACCATTGCCCAATGGTACCCCCGCATGTGTGTGTATGACGATGTTTCTGGATGGAATACAATTCCCTATACCGGACCCGGTGAATTTTACCTCGAGTATGGGGACTTCGATGTGAAAATCACTGCCCCCTCAACGCTGGCTGTTGTTGCCTCCGGAGAACTAATCAATGCTGCAGAAATATATTCGCCTGTGCATCTTTCCCGCTGGAAACAAGCCGCCTCTAGCGATAAGACCGTAATTATCCGGGGGGCAGATGAAATTGGACAACCCATACATCCTACCAAAACAGCACTCACCTGGCATTATAAAATCAATCAGTCCAGAGACTTCGCCTGGGCTGCCTCCACTGCATTCATCCTAGATGCTGCAACCATTAAATTACCCAGTGGAAAAAAATGCATGGCCATCTCTGCTTATCCTAAGGAAAGCGATGGAAGCAATGCCTGGGGAAGATCTACGGAATATGTGAAATCATCTATTGAGTATTATTCCAATAAATGGTTCGAATATCCTTATCCCGCCGCTACCGCTGTTGCCGGAAATCCGGGTGGAATGGAATATCCCGGCATTGTTTTTTGTGGATACCGTGCACGCACAGCTTCACTCTGGGGAGTACACGACCACGAATTCGGACATACCTGGTTCCCTATGATCGTTGGCTCCAATGAAAGATTGTATGGTTGGATGGACGAAGGATTCAATACTTTCATCAACGCTTTGTCAACTGACGTTTTTAATAATGGTGAATACAAACCACGTTCTAAAACCAATATGCACGATGCCGCTAGGTTCTATACCAATCCCACACTCGAGCCAATCCTCAGCAATGGTCCTGATAACCTGAAAGAAAGAAACAATGGAACACTTTTGTATAGTAAACCTGCAATAGGACTTCATCTCTTGCGTGACCATATTTTAGGTGAAAAGAGATTTGATTTTGCCTTTCAAACCTATATCCGCAACTGGGCCTTCAAACATCCCACTCCCGATGACTTTTTCAGAACCATGGAAAATGCTGCCGGTGAAAGTCTTCAATGGTTTTGGCGTGGATGGTTTGTATACAATTGGAAACATGATGTGGGTGTACGAGATGTAAAATATCTTAACAACAACGACTTCACAAAAGGCTGCCTGATCACCATCGATAACCTCGAAAAACTAGTGCTGCCCGTTGTACTGGAAGTAAAAATGAAAAGTGGTGCAACCAAGAGAGTGAAACTGCCCGTCGATATTTGGATGCGGAATACTTCCTGGACATTCCCGGTTGCTACCAACGAAGAAATTGAATCTGTTACCTATGACCCGGACAAAGTTCTTCCCGATAGCAACGAATCGAATAATGTATGGACCGCTAAAAAAGAATAAATAGAAATTGCATTCTCCAACGATCCTGAGATGATCAAACCCCACAGAAAATATTGACTCATTGAAGCACCTGCGTTCGCTCCACTCTTTTTTTTGGAAGTACAGATGGCGATTGCTCACCGGAATGGTATTCGTCGTTTCCAGTAATTTTTTTGCTGTATTAGCTCCCCGAATAACAGGAATGCTGGTGAGTTATATTCAGCAAAGAACTTCCGGCAGTAAGCCGATTATCCAACATCAACAGACGGATTGGTCCGGCACCCTTTTCTCCCCTTTATTTGACACCAACAGACCCTTGTCACGAGTTGTTGTTATCACTTGTCTCCTGATTCTGATTTTTGCCATAGTTCGCGGAATCTTTATGTTCTTCATGCGTCAGACCATCATTGTAATGAGCCGCCACATCGAGTTCGATCAGAAAAATCAAATCTATCGCCATTACCAGTCATTGCACACCGGCTTCTTTTCAACCCACGCCACCGGCGATTTAATGAACCGCATTGCTGAAGACGTGAGCCGGGTTCGCATGTTTACCGGTCCGGCATTGATGTACCTCATCAACCTGATTACCCTGATCGGTTTTTGTCTGTACAATATGTTCACCAGAGACCTTTCATTGTCACTCATTGTGCTTGCACCCCTTCCTATTCTGGCATTTACCATTTATCGTGTCAACAGCATCATCAATCACAAAAGTGAAAAGATCCAGGAACTTTTGTCAGACATGACTACCCAGGCCCAGGAAACCTATTCAGGCATTCGCGTCATTAAATCATTTGTACAGGAAGAATGGATGTTCAGATTTTTTAAGAAAAGCAGTGAGGCATATCAAAAAGCTGGTATCGGACTTTCAAAAGTGGAAGCCATTTATTTTCCCGGCATGTCGCTGATGATCGGTATCAGCATTCTTATTACCATACTTGCAGGTAGCTATAGAGCCATAGAGAATCCCGGCGCTGTTGGAACCATCGTTGAATTTGTTATATATATCAACCTCCTTACTTTTCCTGTGAGTGCCATAGGCTGGACTGCCAGCATGATTCAAAGAGCTGCTGCTTCACAAAAGAGAATCAATGAATTCTTATCCATCCAGCCTGAAATTAGTAACTCACCTCACCCAATGCCTCTTCCATTGGGTCAGGACATAGTTTGGAAAGATGTTTCTTTTGTATTTCCCCATACCGGTATCCGGGCTTTGAATCACATTGATTTAACCATACGTACCGGAGATAAAATATTGGTCCTGGGAAAAACGGGAAGTGGAAAAACAACCCTGGCTCAACTCATGATGCGCATGTACGACCCAACAGCAGGGTCCATCACCTGGGGAAATATATCTCTCCCTCAGATCCACCTGGAACAGTTGCGAAGAACCATGGGATACGTTCAGCAGGAAGTCATCTTATTCAGCGATACGATTGCAGCCAACATCAGTTTTGGATGCAAAGATCAGCCCACAACTGCTCAAATTGAATTGGCTGCTCAACTTGCAGGGGTGCATGAAGATATCATGGGTTTTCCCAATCAATACCAAACCAGGGTAGGGGAGAGGGGAATCACCCTCAGTGGTGGTCAAAAGCAACGGGTATCGATTGCCCGTGCTCTGCTATCTGACCCTCAATACCTTCTGCTAGATGATTGCCTTAGTGCAGTTGATACCTCTACTGAAGCACAAATTGCAGCTAACCTGACGGAATGGCTGGGTGGAAGAACCCTTATCTTCATTACCCATCGAATCATTACAGCCCTATCTTTTAACCTCATCATCGTTCTCGACCACGGACAGATCATCGAATCAGGAACGCACGAAGAACTGATGGCAAATGAGGGCTATTATGCACGCCTTTACAAACGGCAAATGCAACTGACTGACCCCCCAACTCCCCGCTAATCAAATTTTTGTATAATATCTGGTTCAAATATTTTGATAATTGTAAAACAATACTATATTTGAATATCAAATATTTGTATAATATTCAAAACCAATGACAGTGGCTTACGAGAACAATGACAAAAAAATGGACAGTGTTTACAGTAAACGGATTCGTGCCGGAAAGCGGAGAACCTATTTTTTTGATGTGCGTGCAACCAAGGGAAATGATTATTTCCTCACCATTACAGAAAGCAGAAAACGTTTTGACGACAATGGCTACGACCGACATAAAATTTTCCTTTACAAGGAAGATTTCAATAAGTTTTTAAAAGCCATGCAGGAAGCTGTGGACTATGTTAAGACCGAGCTAATGCCTGATTTTGATTTCGATGCCTTCAACCATGAATATCCTGAAGGTGAGGTAGAAAATGGCAGTGGCGAAGCACCTGCCGTAGCCGAGGCTCCCGCACCCATGCCCGCAGCGCCCGCTGCTCCCCAACAGGAATCACTTTCCGGTGACAACATGAGTGGTGAGGAAGTTGATAAATGGTAGTAAGCACTCTTTCTCTCATTTCAATTGAAAAGAAGAAGATGCACCATCATTTCATAAGCTGATCTACAATATTCTTTCCATCCAGATATCACAACCGTTGTGACCGGATTTTCCAAGGGGACCTTCCAGGTAGTTGAATCCCATTTTTTCATACATACCAATGGCTGTTTTTAATTCAGGCATGGTTTCAAGGTACATTTTGCGGTATCCCAAATTCCTCGCCTGATCAAAAGCCCCTTCGATGAGAGCTTTGCCAAGTCCCTTGCCCCTGGCTGAAGGCAACAAGTACATCTTTACCAGTTCGCACATTCCTTCCGGAAGCTCAGGGGTAGGAAAAACACCGGCGCCCCCTACCAAAATTCCATTCAATACAACTACCTGATAAGCACTTCCGGGAGTATTGTAAAAGAGCTCATACAAAAAGTCTGTCTCCCGATCATAATAAACAGTTCCGGGTTTGTTGGCGCCAAATTCTTCCAAAACAGAACGAATGATTGAGGCCAAAGAAGCATTGTCAGCAGGTTGAATCGATCGTATCAGTATTTCCTCCCACATCTGAAAAAGTTAAATCGATTGGCGCATTTGCTTACAGGCATTGATAAGGCCATTGGTAGAATCATCATGTGTTTCAACTTTTCCTGAAGTGCCTAGTTCAGGTAAAATTTTTCCTGCCAGCTGTTTGCCCAATTCAACTCCCCATTGATCAAAACTGAAAATATTCCAGATAATGCCCTGAACAAAAATTTTGTGTTCATATAGAGCGATGAGCTGGCCAAGTGTATGTGGCGTCAATTTTTTTACCAGGAAGCTATTGGAAGGTTTGTTCCCGGTGAATACTTTAAACGGGGAAAGTTTTTTGATGGACTCCTCATTCCAACCGGCGACAGTCAAATCAGCAATGACCTCCTTCTCAGTTTTGCCATTCATGAGGGCTTCGGTTTGAGCAAAAAAATGTGAGAGCAACTGGAGGTGATGATCTCCCAATGGATAGTGACTGATGGCCGGGGCAATGAAATCCGTCGGAATGAGGAGGGTTCCCTGGTGTATCAATTGATAAAAAGCATGTTGTCCATTTGTTCCGGGTTCACCCCAAATTACAGGACCGGTTGAGTAGTTCACCGGATTACCGTTTCTGTCCACATACTTTCCATTGCTTTCCATGTTGGCTTGTTGTAGATAGGCAGGAAGACGATGAAGGTTCTGGTCGTAAGGAAGAATTGCCTCACTTTGTGCACCCAGAAAATTGGTGTACCAAATACCGAGCAATGCCATGATGATGGGAATGTTGCGCTCGGATTTTTCTTGTTGGAAGTGCTGATCTACTGAGTGAGCTCCCTTCAGCAGGTCTTCAAATGCTGCAAATCCAACGGTCAGTGCTATCGACAACCCGATGGCACGCCATAAAGAATAACGACCACCTACCCAGTCCCAAAACTCAAATCGATTCTCCGGATGAATTCCAAAAGCATGAACAGCTTTTTCATTGGTACTTAGTGCAAGAAAATGCTGCGCAATGTATTTTTCTTCTTTGGCATGCTGCAGAAACCATTCTCTTGCAGTATGCGCATTGGTCATGGTTTCCTGGGTAGTAAAAGTTTTGGAAGCAATCAGAAAAAGGGTTTCCTCGGGAACAACCTGTTCAAGTGTCTGTGCAATTTGTGCGCCATCAACATTGCTCACAAAAAAACATTTCATTCCGTGCAAATGATAGGGGCGCAAGGCTTCGGTAACCATTACCGGGCCCAGATCACTTCCTCCAATGCCAATGTTGACAATGTATTTGATGGATTTACCCGTGTAGCCCTTCCATTGACCGCTGTGTACCTTTTCGCAACAGGCTTTCATTTGATGCAAAACCCGCGTAACATCCGGCATAATATTTTTTCCATTCACCATGACCGGTTGATCAGAAAAATTTCGCAGGGCAGTATGCAACACTGCACGGTTTTCGGTTTCATTGATCGCATCTCCCCGGAACATTTGTTGGATGGAGGAAGATAATTGAGCTTCCTCTGCCAGTTGCATCAGGAGGTGCAATGTTTTCGGGTTAACGATGTTTTTGGAATAATCGAAGAACCAGTCATTCCATTGGATGGAAAAACGTTGGAAACGTTCTGCATCTGAAGCAAAAAGATCCTTCAGGTGAACGCGGTTCATTTCTTCGTCTGCGTGTTTTTTCAGCAGAAACCATGCCTGAGTGCTGGTCGGATTGATTCTTGGTAGCATGTTCATTTAATTTTCCTGCAATTGCACGGAACTAAAGCCGTTCAATTACATCGATGGTTCTTTCGACATCCAGTTCATGGATATCTAGGTGTACCACCATTCGGATCATCCGGGGGGAGATGGCGATGGCGAGAATATCATTTTCCTTCAGTTTCACTGCCAGTTGAGGGGCCGTGAAGGTATTGCTTACTTCAAAAATGATGATGTTGGTTTCAACAGGATAAATAGACCCGATGAATGATTTTTTACCCCAGGCTGCTGCAATCAATTTGGCATGTTGGTGATCAGTAGCAAGTCGGGCTATGTGGTTCTCCATTGCATAAATCCCGGCAGCGGCAATATATCCTGCCTGGCGCATGCCTCCGCCAAATACTTTCCGAATGCGTCTCGCCTGTTGAATGAAAGGGGTGTCCCCTACGAGTACACTCCCCACCGGCGCTCCCAGCCCCTTACTCAAACAAATGGAAATGCTGTCAAACAATTCTCCGTAACGCAGGGGTGACTCTGCCTTGGCTACCAACGCATTGAAAAGCCTTGCGCCATCGAGGTGTAGTTTCAGGTTTTTTTGGGTACACAAATCCCTGATTCGCTGAATTTCCTGGAGGTTATAACAACTTCCACCGCCCCGATTGGCTGTATTTTCCAAACTGACCAGGGAGGTGATGGGTTTGTGCACATCCATTGGGTTAATGGCTTCCATTACCTGATCTGCAGTAATTCTGCCCAGATCACCATGGATCAAACGAACAGACACCCCTGAATTAAAAGCAATTCCACCCCCCTCATATTGGTATATATGAGATAAAAAATCACAGATTACTTCATCACCGGGTTGGGTATGGCACTTGATGGCAATTTGATTGGTCATGGTTCCGCTCGGACAGAATAAAGCTGCAGGTTTCCCGAATAGGGCCGCACACATTTTTTCCAACCGATTCACCGAAGGATCCTCGCCAAAAACATCATCCCCCACAACTGCCTGATTCATAGCTTCCAGCATGCCGGGGGTGGGTCGTGTAACGGTATCCGAGCGATAGTCTATCATCCTTGCAGCGAAGATAATTGCATTCACGTGTTTCAAAGGAGCAGTTGAACCCTTTTTTTACAGTTGGTTGTTAAATTGGAGTTTTTCACCATTTATGTTCGTTTTTTCCACAAAATCAATGAGTTTTGCGGTATATTTCGTATATTTGCAGGCTATTGACAGGGTGTTGCGTCATTCCAAATTCATCCCTGTTAACCTGTAACCTTTTTGTTCGTTTTTTGTCTATATAGTAATACTTACCCATGAGGCAGCTTAAAATTGCAACACAGATTACCAACCGGGATTCCCAGGCAGTTGAGAAATACCTGCAGGAAATCTCGAAAATTCCCATGATTACTCCTGAGGAGGAAACAACTCTGGCCCAGAAAATCAAGATGGGAGATCAGCATGCATTGGATAAACTTGTGCAAGCCAACCTGCGATTTGTGGTTTCTGTTGCCAAACAATACCAGCACCAGGGTCTCTCCCTGAGTGACCTCATCAACGAGGGTAACCTGGGTCTCATCAAAGCAGCCCAGCGTTTCGACGAGACCAAGGGTTTTAAATTCATTTCCTACGCCGTATGGTGGATTCGTCAATCCATCTTACAAGCTTTGGCAGAACAAGGTCGTCTGGTTCGTTTGCCTCAAAATAAAATCGGAACCTATAACAAAGCCAACAAAGCATACATGGCTTTTGAGCAGGAACACGAAAGGGAACCATCCACAGAAGAATTGGCTGAAATACTTGAAATGAGTGAAACCGAGATCAACAATATCTTTCAGAGCAATACTCGACACACTTCATTGGATGCTCCTGTGCATGAAGCCGAAGATGTGGCTATGGGTGATTTGTTGGAAGGAAGCGACGATACCGATGAAGATGTGATGAAAGACTCACTTCGGGAAGAAATTCGCAGGGTACTGAAATCTTTGAGCCCAAGGGAAGCTGAAATTGTCAACGCATATTTTGGTCTGGACGGAGAGAACGGTGTAACGATTGAACAAATCGGAGTGAAATATGACCTGACCAAGGAGCGCATCCGTCAAATCAAGGAACGTGCCATCAAGCGCCTTCAAAAAGCCCGCTACAGCAATTCCCTGAAAGCTTATCTGGGGTAAAAAATTGTTAATATTTTTTCATTGCCCCTGTCAAACGCAGGGGTATTTTTTTACAAATATCCACAAACAAACGTGCTTCATATTGGTGCTGCATTTATTAATAACTTCGCGCGTTAAAAGTATTGTACATGGCCAACGAGGAAAAAGAAAAAGTACATCTGCTGATCATCGGCTCCGGTCCGGCAGGATATACAGCCGCCATTTATGCAGCACGTGCCAACCTTAAACCGGTATTGTACCAGGGCATTCAACCCGGCGGTCAGTTGACCATTACAACTGAAGTTGAAAATTATCCCGGATATCCCGATGGCATTCAGGGTCCTGAAATGATGGTTCACTTTGAAAAGCAGGCGGTGCGCATGGGAGCAGATGTTCGCTATGGCATCGCTTCTGCGGTAGATTTCAATGCAAGACCTTTCAAGATTTGGATCGATGAAGAAAAATTAATTGAAGCAGATGCTGTTATTGTGTCAACAGGCGCTTCAGCCAAATGGCTGGGCCTTCCCTCTGAACAGCGCCTCAATGGCTATGGAGTGAGTGCCTGTGCCGTATGCGATGGCTTTTTCTTCCGCGGCAAAGAAGTTGCGATAGTAGGTGCAGGAGATACTGCTGCTGAAGAAGCATTGTATCTCTCTAAATTATGTACCCAGGTTCATATGTTGGTGAGAAAAAATGCCATGCGGGCAAGTAAAGTCATGCAACAACGCGTCCTCCAAACACCCAACATCAAAGTTTATTGGAATACAGAGACAGAGGAAATTTTAGGTGATTCTAAAGTTGAAGCAGTGCGCATTAAAAATAACCAAAGCGGCGTAGTCACTGATATTCCCGTGAGTGCTTTTTTTGTCGCTATCGGACATGAACCCAATAGTCAAATTTTTAAGCCCTTCCTGAACATGGATGAAACCGGATACATTCTTACTGTACCCGGCACCTCCAAAACCAATGTTGAAGGTGTTTTTGCTGCGGGAGATGTTCAGGATAAAACGTATCGGCAAGCTGTAACTGCCGCTGGAAGTGGTTGCATGGCTGCCCTCGATGCAGAACGTTATCTGAGTGCTGCCGGTCTGGCATAAGCATAAATACATTTTGCATGTACACCATCCACCTCCATAACCTTCGTTTCAATGGGTTTCATGGACTCTACGATGCAGAAAAATTGCTGGGAAATGAATTTGAGGTGCAGATAAGTATTCATGTTGATGCTTCTCCAACGCAAGCAAATGCTGACCCATCCCTTGATTATGTAGAGGCCTATGCCATCATTCGGGAATGTATGAATCGACCTACCCCTTTGTTGGAAGATTTGGCATTAGCTATAGCCCGCAGGTTGTTAGATAAATTCCCCGTCGCGTCGAAAGTGCATATTTCCCTTTTTAAACTTCATCCACCCATCACTGCGTTTGAGGGAAAAGTTGGTGTGGAATTTGATGTTAACAGAACAAATCTCCCCCTGGCATGATGAGAATATTGTTGGTAGTTGTTTTTTTCAGCGCATTCCAATTGCAAGCTCAATCCGTTGCTTCCCTCATACAGCAGGCAGAACAAATGGAAAGACAACTCAAGGAAGGAGATGCAATCCGGCTTTACCAGTCTGTCTTGTTACAGGAACCTAACCAGGTAATTGCTTTATACAAACTGGCTGAATTACATACCATTCTGGGAAATAAGGAAACCAACGATAAGAAGAATAAAAAACTGATGTTTGAAACGGCCTATGCCTTTGCTAAAAGGGCGTATGCTGCTGATAGCAACAGAGTAGAAACCAATTATGTGATGTCGATGGCATCGGGAAACTTAACCGACTTCGAATCTGATAACCGCAAAGTAGTCAGCTATGTCAGGGATGTTCGTATTTATGCCGACAAGGCGGTAAATCTGCAGCCCAACTATGGAAAAGCGCAGTACGTTTTGGGAAAATGGCATTTCGAAATGGTGCAACTATCTGCGTTAAAAAAAGCAGCAGTAAAACTTCTCTTTGGCGGATTGCCCGAGGCTGAAATGGATAAGGCCATCTTCCACATGGAACGATGCCGGCAATTAGAACCTTATTTGGTAAGTAATTACCTTGACCTGGGTCGTGCATACAAAGAAAACCGTAACCCTGGCAAGGCAATTGAAATACTTACATTGCTTCAAAAATTACCCAATCGAACCTCCGCTGACCCTATTCTTAAAACAGCAGGAGCAGAGTTGTTGGCCTCCCTCCAATAAACACCTCAGTAAATTCTTCAAATAACACCTCAAAAAAACCTTATGGAATTACAACAACAATTTGAAATGGCAGTTGCCAACAGCAAAACATTGAAAGAGAAACCAGACAATGAGACTTTATTGAAACTTTATTCTCTCTACAAACAAGCTACGGAAGGAGATTGTTCTGCCGCCCAGGCTCCAGAAAATCCATTTGATTTCGTTGCCAAATTCAAATATGAGGCATGGAACGGGCTATCCGGAACCTCTACTACGGATGCCATGGAACAATACGTAACACTTGTTTCAGACTTACAGGCAAAACAATAAGGAAAATTGCTTTTCTAGATTTTTTTGCTTTTCCACCTGCCACTGCGCATGTAGAAATAAGAGGGAATCAGCAGGGTTGACCAATAAAGCCATTCACTGGCCCAGCCCACAGTTATGGGTAAATTCCAGACTTCTAACACTAGATAAGTATAAACACAGTAAAGAAGGATAGCTGCACCTTCTGTAATCAGGTTCATGTTGGAATTACCTGTTCCCGTTACTGCATTCATCCATACTACGCCTACAGACATCAGCAACATGGCAATGGTAACTACCCGTAATACAGGTATGGCTGCTGCAATAAATTCCGGCCCCTGGCCATAAATACCTAAGAATGCAACGGGAAAAAGATTCAGCAAACAAAATACAATAAGAGACATGCCCAGGCTGAAAAATATAATGCGCCTGATCAGTGGCATGACTTCATGAACCAATCCCTGACCAATTACATTGCTCACCATGCTATTGGTAGTAGCGGCAAAAGCCCAGGTGAAGCAGCCAAAAAAACCAAACAGGTTGCGCATGGTATTGGAAACGGCCAAAGCCTCGGTTCCATCGTGTTCAATCAATATATAAAAGAATTCCCAACTGATGATGCTGATGGCAAATTGCAACATCAGTGGAATTGACTGCCGAAGGATGAGTTTGGCGGATGTCGGGTTGAACCGAGTATGTCGGAACAACTGCAATGAACGGATCACACTGTTGTTGGTGATGATGAGAAAAATAACCAATAGTCCGGCAATCTCACTCACGATCGATGCAATAGCAGCACCATTGAATCCCATGGCCGGTAAACCGAAATGCCCATAAATAAGTCCATAGTCTAGAATTATATTAATGATCGCCTCAGTTGCCGTACCAACAATGAGAAACTTACTTTGATTGATGCCTACCAGTAGGGCATTGCGCATCTGGTAGAGATACAAAAAGGGTAAACCCAGCACCCGGATATGCAGGAACTCGATGGCCATTTCTGCACTTTTGGTATCTGAAAGGGTTGCTCTTAATACGACGGGTGCCAGCCACCAGGTAAGTAACATTCCTCCAACTGACAAAACAAGTGAAACACGAACTCCTTGTGCGAATAGCACTCCAATATCATCCAATTTGTTTTCTCCCGCCCTGCGGGAAATCAAGGCCTGTAATCCATTGTTGAGGCCCTGACCCAGAACGGCAAAAATCAGATAATATACTCCGGTTATTCCAGCCACTGCCAGTTCCCGCTGCCCCAATCCGCCCAGAAAAATATTATTGACGATGAAATTGAATTGAGGAACCAGGATGGACAAGGCAATAGGAAATGCGATGGATAGTATTTGCCGACCCGATAATTCTACTTGTAAGGATGTACCGGGTGCTTTCATACGTAAGATTGGGTTGCAATTTAGCTCAATTGCTTCCGAATACTCTACCATGATTGCTTTTTATTTAACATTGCAGTTGATTCACAGCCATGGCGGTAAAAAAATTCACCATTTATTCATCAGACCATCCCCCTGCCTCTTATGGAGGTGAAGACGAGTTGTTTGTGCATTTGGGCATCGATCGGGTAGAAATATTGGTGAAAAATGGTACCAAAAAAATACCTGAAGCACTGGAAATATTTTCCAAGGAGGAAGACAACGACTGGCCGGATACGCTGAAAAGCATCCAGCGTCAGTCTGAATTGCTGAGACGTCATTTCAGCGAACGACATCTCGCTTACTCTTTTCCGGATGCCTTGGTTATACCTGAAGCCAAATTCAGTTCATCTTCCACCAAAGATTTACTCGATCTGATTTATGGAGAACAGGCGCATAGCTGGATAGGATACAAAAAAATGCCCCGTGCTCTTGAAATGATGCTGGCATTCCGCGTGGAGGAAGGCATTCATCATTGGGTAACGGAAAATTTTTCCAGCTATGATTCCACCCATCTATATGCTGAATCACTCCAACACCTGTTTTCTATAACCCATTCGGCAGACAATTGTGTGGCGATGCACCTGGATGAAAATTATTTCATACTGACCTTGCTGGTTGGCGGAAAGCTGCATTTGATACAGACATTTAAATATTCAACCCCTGAAGATGTTTTGTATGATCTTCTGAATTGTCTGCAGCAACATCAACTTACTGCCAAACAATGCAGGTTGCTCCTGTCGGGTCATGTCCGTTCCACCGATGAACTGGCTGAACAACTGGTAACACTTTTCCAATCGATGGAATGGCAAATCATCCCTCCAACGGGTGTTTTTATTCAGTTGAAACAGCAGTATCCTCCCCATCATTTTTATTTACTTCAGCGCTGGTTATCATGAGAATCATTTCAGGAAAATGGGGAGGTCGCCGAATCGATCCACCGGCACACATGCCGCACACCCGGCCCACCACCGATATGGCAAGGGAAGGATTGTTCAATATTCTTGCCCATCGCCTCAACTGGTCTGATTGCAGAACCCTCGATTTATTCGGTGGTACAGGTGCTATCAGCTACGAACTCGCCTCACGTGGTGTTTCCGAATTGGTCATAGTAGAAAAAGATCCGGTGATGCATAGTTTCATTGAGGACAACTTAAAAAAATTGGGTGCCTCCGGATATCAGGTGATAAGAATGGATGTTTTTTCTTTTCTCTCTTCTGCCACAGAACCCTTTGATTTTATTTTTGCCGGACCACCTTATGCACTCTCAAACATCGACGATTTACCGGCGATGATTGTTCAGCGAAAACTCATTGCTCCCGGAGGGTACTTTGTTCTTGAACATACACCCCGAAATGAATACAGCCGGCAACCCGGATTTGTATTTCAACGCAACTATGGAACAACTGTTTTTTCTTTTTTCCAGCTTCCTGCAGCAGATGAAAAAAAATAGTTTATACACATGATGATTCCTTCAACCAAAATAGAGCTTCGTCAATATTTCAGGGAAGAAAGATCTCGCCTGACTCCTGAACAGAAGGAAGAGATGAATAAAGGATTAATCACCCAATTGAATCTGGCAGTTGAAGTACCTGTAAAATCTATGATGACCTTTTGTTCAATTCCTCAATGGGGTGAGCCCGATGCCGGTTTGCTTACTGACTTTTTGAAAAAAAAGTTTTCACCAGCACAAGTTGCCTATCCCAAAATATTGGATGAATCCGGACATATGGAAGCCATTCTGCCTGCTGCTGATGCGCCCATGGTACCCGGAAAATGGAACATTCCGGAACCAGAAAATGGAATACTGCTGGATCCGCATGACCTCGATCTTGTGCTCGTTCCGTTGCTTGCATTTGACCGCAGAGGTCAGCGGGTTGGATATGGCAGGGGTTATTACGACAGGTTCCTGCAGCGGTGTGATTCCGGTACTCTTCGGTTGGGTATTTCCTTCTTCGAGCCCATTCCGCACATCGATGATACCGACTATTTTGATGTACCTTTAAGCCGTTGTATCACACCGTTTCACCTGTATGAATTTTAATACCGTTTTCCTGAAATCATTTCGGGTACTGTTGTTGCCACTTGCAGCAATTTATGGTGGTGTAGTGAGGTTACGAAATTGGTTGTTCGATAAAAAATACCTTTCCTCCTCCGACTTTCATTTTCCTCTTATCACCATCGGCAACCTGGCTGTTGGCGGAACGGGTAAATCTCCGATGGTAGAATACCTGCTGGAAGTTTTACACCGACAATTCAACCTGGCAGTATTGAGCAGAGGATACAAAAGGAAGACCAAGGGATATGTTCTGGCAGGTGATTATACTACCGCACTTGAGTTAGGAGACGAACCGATGCAGTTCCACCAGAAATTTCCGGAGGTTGCTGTTGCTGTTTGCGAAGAGAGAGGAGTTGGAATTTCCTATCTATTGCAAGATGTACCTGGTTTGCAGGCGATCATTCTTGATGATGCTTTTCAACACAGGGAAGTTGTCTCAGGTCTGAACATTTTGCTCACGGAATATGCCAATTTATACTGTGATGATTTTTTCTTGCCTACCGGAGATCTTCGGGATGAAAAAAGAGCAGCAGCAAGAGCAGAAATGATTGTTGTAACCAAATGTCCTGTCGATTTATATCCTCAACAAAGACAATCCATTGTTAGGAGGTTAAAACCCCTGCCTCACCAACGCATATTCTTCACCTGCATCATTTACGGAACACCTTATCATATTTTTAATAGCAAAGATGAATGGCACCTCACCCAGCGGGATGAGGTCTTGCTCGTTTGCGGAATTGCCAACCCTGCACCTTTGAAAGACTTTCTGCACGAAAAAGTACACAGTTATCATCAGCTGAATTATCCCGATCATCATATTTTTTCAATCGATGATTTAAATGAAATACAATTTCAGTTCAATCAGATTACCGGCAGAGATAAACTCATCCTAACCACCGAAAAAGATGCAGTTCGACTTCTTAAATTTCAACAACAATTGAAAGAAATTCCCTTGTATGTTTTGCCCATCCGACACAGTTTTCTTTTTCAAGAAAGTGATTTTTTTGACAAAGCAGTTATCGATTTTATCCAACAATTTCCCATAGTACCTTTACATGAAGAAAAAAAAGATCAATAAGAACCGATTAGGTGGAAGCTCCTCCTCACATGGTATCATCAAAGGCCACTTAGAAATTACCCGTTCCGGCATGGGATATGTAATCGTTGAAAAAGATGGCAGTGATGTTATGGTGAAACCCGGAGATTTTAATACCGCACTCAATGGTGATTTGGTTCGGGTGAAAGTAACTAAGCAAAATCCCAGAACCGGTAAACGGGAAGGGAAGATCACTGAAGTAGTTACCCGACGACAGACTGAATTCATCGGTCACCTTCAGTTATCTACCAACCATGCATTCTTTGTTCCCGATTCAGATAAACCCATGCCCGATTTGTTCATCCCCCTTTCAAATACCATGGGGGCCAAACACAAAGACAGGGTAATCGTTCGCTTGGTTAAGTGGGAAAGAGAAGACAAAAAGCCGGTAGGGGAGGTGATAGGTGTTCTTCAACCGGAGGACAGAAATGATGCTGCTATGAAAGAGCTCATTGCTCAAAATGGGTTTCCATTGGTATTTCCTGATGAAGTGCTGGAAGAAGCTGCCCGTCTGCCTGAACATATTGAGGAAGATGAAATAAAAAAGCGCAGGGATTTCCGCTCCTTACTTACTTTCACCATCGATCCCGTTGATGCAAGGGATTTCGATGACGCACTCTCCATTCAAATATTAAACGACGGCTGGTGGGAAATCGGTGTTCACATTGCAGATGTCAGTCATTACATACAACCTGAAACTGCATTGGATGAGGAAGCCTATCGGCGGGCAACTTCAGTTTATTTACCCGATAGGGTAAATCCCATGTTACCGGAAACCATTTCAAATGAATTGTGTTCCCTTCGTCCTCATGAAGATAAGCTCTGCTTCTCTGCTGTGTTTGAGATCAATCATAAGTCAGATGTTCGCTCCTGTTGGCTTGGTAAAACTGTCATCCATTCAGACCACCGCTTCACCTATGAAGATGTGCAAGACATCATAGATACAGAAACCGGTCTTCATGCTGAGCAAGTGATGGTATTGCACCAGATAGCACAAAAACTCCGCAAAAAAAGATTCGCCAAAGGTGCCATTCGGTTTTCTTCACAGGAAATCAGATTTAAGTTAGATGAAAAAGGGAAGCCGGTAGGGGTGGTGGTAAAGCAGAGCAAAGAGTCACATCATTTGATCGAGGAATTTATGTTACTCGCCAATAGATATGTTGCGGAGAAAGTAGCAGGTATCGAAGTGAATCATCAGCCGGTACCATTCCCTTATCGGATACATGACCAGCCCGATAAAGAAAGATTAGCGCCCTTCATGGTCTTCGCGAAAAAGTATGGACACACATTCAATGTCAGCTCTCCTCGTGCCATAGCTACCAGTTTCAATCAAATGTTAGATGATGTGGCAGGTAAACCCGAGCAACACGTTCTTGAGCAACTCGGTATCAGAACCATGTCGAAAGCTGTGTATGCTTCCGATAACATCGGACATTATGGGTTGGCATTTGACTTGTATTGTCATTTCACTTCCCCCATACGGCGCTATCCGGATATACTGGTGCATAGAATATTGTTGCAGGTGCTGGAAAAAAATATCCGACCGGATAAAAAAATGAATGAAAAATGCCGTCAATGCAGCGAACGCGAGAGAGCAGCCATGGAATGCGAAAGAGCCGGCAACAAATACAAACAGGTCGAATTCATGCAAGATCATTTAGGTGAAGTGCTGGAAGGGGTAATAAGTGGTGTTGCCTCTTTTGGCTTTTGGGTTGAGACCATTGATTATAAGTGTGAGGGATTGGTAAGTATTATGGGCTTGGCAGATTACGATGATTTCCGTTTACAGGAAACAGATTATTGTCTCATTGGTCGCAGAAGCGGAAGAGTATTCCGCATGGGCGATAAAGTAACCATACGCGTGGTCGCAGCCAATCTCGACAAACGTCAACTGGATTATGAGTGGGTTTTGAAGAGTGATAGCAATAAAAAAGAAGGAAAAAAGCAAAAGCATTATTAATTGATTTCCAGTACGCTCTCTTTGAAACGAATACCCTGTTCATCTAATGCACGTAAAACAGGTTGATAAATATCCGGCTGAACAGGAACATGCAATCCCCTGCTTTTTATCACACCCTTTAGCGTAAGCACTGCCGCAATACCAAGAGGTAATCCAACAGTTTTAGCCATAGCTGTATGCAAACTGTCATCACCCTCTACGACCAATTGAGATTGCAAGCGATATTTTTTATTATCTGACAGATAATCCAATTCGTGCAACATGACAATCATATCCCTGTCGCCCGGACGAAGTGTCCAACGTTTTTCCAAAATCGATTGTAGGATATCTGCAGAGCTACCAGAATTACATTCAATGAAAGCATCATCCTCCCATCCAATAGATTGGAGCAACAAAAGAATATCTCTAGGGATATCTTCCTGCCTGCAACCAGACTGGAGTACATGCATTGCAAAATAAGCGCGATGGGTTAGTTTGTCAGTTTGTATTGTATTTCCTTCCTGCGTACAACCCAGATCAATTAACCACTGCCAACCTTTACAAAATGCAGGATAACGAAGGGTAGTCCGGATAAACGTTTTTGCATCCTCAAGCCCGTATAGCGGCATATAGGAGAGTGAGTCTCTGTTCGGATAGGTTGCCAATTCGCCGATTCCTTCTATCTGCACCGACTGATGGAAGGAAAACAATTCCTTGTATCCCAGATGGGTGACCTTCCCATTTTGTTGAAACAATGCCCCGGCTTTTCCGGCCAGGATAACATTTCTTGGATTCCAGGAAAATTTATAGTGCCAGGGATTATCATCACTGGAGGGTGCTACCAATCCACCGCAGTGAGAAGCAAAGCCGTTGGTTTGACCACCCTGTGAACGAATGCGATGGATAAGTTCCATGGCACTCATGTGATCGATCCCTGGGTCGAGTCCCATCTCCATAAGAAAAAGCAAATTTCTTTTTGCAATGGCATCCGATAATTCTTTCAATGTAGGGTCGGTATAGGAGGCAGAAAAAAAGTGCTTCCCCAGTTCGAGACAATCTTTGGCTACCGTTGTTTGAAAAGTGGGAGGAAGAAGGGAAATAACCAGATCGGCACTCTCAATTAAATCGCGGCGCTGCTTTGGATTGTCCATTTCACCCCCGTAAGCAATCAAAGCGGGATAAGAGGACAGTTTTTCTTCAACAGTTTTCAACTCTCTGTCCGCCACAGTTACCCGCCAATTCTCTTCGATAGAAACCCTATTGAGGTATTGAATCAGGGTAGATGCCGATTTTCCGGCACCCAACAATAAAATGTGGTATTGGGACATGCAAATGGAACTAAAAAGGGGTCAAAGAAGTTGTAAAAATACTGAGAAGAAGTCCATTTTGACTGAATAAAAAAATAGAGATAAAAGACTCGGTTCATCAATGGAATTTATGAAGGGATAAAGGGTGGAAAAGGACGTTTTTTTGTGGATAAAACAAGGACGTTTTTTTGGCTGTTTTTTAGCCCCGACACCCTAAAAAAAACTATCTTCGCTGACCCCCGGATAAGTGCTGTAAGTCAAGCCGGAAAACGCCGGTGGGATCAATAGAGAGAAGCATGTCAGAGGAAAATTTTACACCTGAAATTACACAGGACAACGATCGAATTATTAAGGTAAATATCGAGGAGCAGATGAAGACTGCTTACATCGATTATTCCATGTCAGTAATCATCGGCAGGGCACTGCCCGATGTAAGGGACGGATTCAAACCCATTCACCGACGGGTGCTTTTTGCCATGAATGAATTGGGCAACAACAGCAATAAGCCATATAAGAAATCTGCCGCCATCGTTGGAGAGGTAATGGGTAAATATCACCCCCACGGCGATGCTTCCATTTACGATACGGTTGTGAGAATGGCACAAGACTGGACGCTGAGATACACCATGGTGGACGGTCAGGGAAATTTTGGTAACCAGGATGGGGATCCCCCCGCAGCCATGCGTTATACAGAGGCCCGCTTGGAAAAAGTGGCAGAAGCAATGCTGGAAGATATTGACAAAGAAACTGTCAATTTTCAGTTGAATTTTGATGATTCCCGTGAAGAACCCACCGTTCTTCCAACCCGAATTCCTCAATTACTGGTCAATGGTTCATCCGGCATCGCAGTTGGTATGGCTACCAATATGATGCCCCATAACCTGAAAGAATCTGTCGATGCCTGTATAGCATATATCAGGAACAAAGAAATTACCATCGATGAATTGATGCAATACATCAAGGCACCCGACTTCCCGACCGGAGGCATCATTTTTGGTATGGAGGGTGTAAAAGAAGCTTTCAGAACAGGTCGGGGTAGGGTTGTGGTAAGGGGTAGGTGCCATGTTGATACAAAAGACAGTGGCAGAGAACAAATCATTATCACAGAAGTACCCTACCAGGTGAATCGGGATGTTCTTACCAACAGAATCGGACAACTGGTCAATGAGAAAATAATTGAAGGCATAGCTCATGTGAACAATGAAAGCAACATGCGGGAGGGAACCCGGATTGTGGTTGATTTAAAGCGCGATGGGGTAGCACAAGTAATCATCAATCAGCTGTACAAGCATACGGAACTCCAAACCAGTTATGGCATCAACAATGTAGCCATCAGTAAGGGAAGACCGGTATTGATGAACCTGAAAATGCTGATTTCCGAATTCGTTGACTTCCGGATGGATGTGGTAATCCGGCGCTCAAAATTTGAATTGCGCAAGGCAGAAGAAAGGGCACACATACTAGCTGGATATTTAATGGCATTGGAAAATATAGATGAAGTTATTGCTATCATACGCGCCAGTCGTACCCCGGAAGAAGCAAAAATTTCGTTGATGGAAAAAAGCCGTGAAGGAGGTTGGGTTCTCAATCCTACTTTCCTGGGCGATTTACCGCCAGACGTGTACACCGAAGAACCGGGTTTCTCCGAAGCACAAACCAAAGCCATATTGGAACTTCGTTTGCAGCGCCTGACAGGAATGGAGCAGGATAAAATTGTAGAGGAGATCAGGGAGTTGATCGGAATCATCCAGCGGCTCAGACATTTATTGGGAAGTGAGACTGCTCGCTATGATCTGATTGCAGAAGAGTTGATGGAAGTAAAAGAAAAGTTTGGTGATGAGCGCAGGTCGGAAATCCAGTACCTCGCCGATGAAATGAGAATTGAGGATTTGATTGAAGATGAAGATGTGGTGATCACCATATCACACCTGGGTTATATCAAAAGAACTTCTGCCACCGAATACCGCAAACAGCGAAGAGGCGGGAGAGGAGCAGTAGGGACAAAAACCAGGGAAGAAGATTATGTGGAACATCTTTTTGTTGCTTCCACCCATGGTACCATGATGTTCTTCACTGAAAAAGGACGCTGTTTCTGGCTGCGCGTTTATGAGATTCCCGAAGGCGAAAAACAAAGCAAGGGCAGAGCAATACAAAATCTCATACAGTTGCCCGGAGATGACAAGGTGAAAGCCATCATCGATGTAGATAAATTGGATGACAACGCATATGTCGAAAATCATTTCATCATTCTTTGTACCAAAAAGGGTATCATTAAAAAGACTTCGCTTGAGGACTTCAGTCGGCCGAGAGCAACCGGTGTTAATGCGATCACCATTGTTGAGGGAGATGAGCTGATGATGGCAAAGCTGACCGATGGCAACCAGGAAATCATGATGGCTGTCAAAAGCGGACGTGCCATTCGTTTCCCGGAATCAAAAGTTAGAGCGACAGGTCGCGGAGCCATCGGGGTGGCAGGCATCGAAGTAGAAAATGAGGGAGATGAAGTGGTTGGAATGATTTGCATTCATAAAGATGATCCAACCCGAACTGTTTTGGTTGTCAGCGAACAGGGTTTTGGCAAAAGAACTTCCATCGAAGAGTACCGCATCACCAATCGGGGTGGGAAAGGAGTGAAAACAATCAATGTAACAGAAAAAACAGGTAGTTTGGTAGGATTGCTCAGTGTGACCGAAAAGGAAGACCTGATCATCACCTGCAAATCCGGTATTACCATTAGAACCAGCATCCAACAAATCAGAGAAGCAGGTCGTGCAACACAGGGTGTTAAACTGATCAAGTTGGATGAAAATGATGAGATCGCAGCAATTTCTCAGATTGAAGAACAAGAAGAACCCGCAGTGGGCGAATATGGAAATGATACAATTTCTTCATCAGAAGAGTCTGCAGAAAATTCTAATTTAGACGAAACAACGCAAGAACCCTCTTAAATACATCGATATGAAACCGTTTATTCTTAGCGCTATTCTCAGTTGGCTATTTGTTGGCAATCTCCAGGCACAGGAGCTGAAAAAAATTCAGCTGTTCATGGTGAGTGGAAAACTAGCGGAAGCCAAAGCTGAAGTGGATAAATCAATCAACGACCCAAAATTTTCCGGTAAACCAGAAACCTATTACTGGCGATCCAGAATCTATGCCGCAATTTTCACCAATGAAGCACTGCGCGCAAAAACCCCCAACGCCAAAGAAATTGCTGAAGAAGCATTTGCTAAATACCAGCAGTTAGATCCTCAATACAATGTTATCAAAGAGTTGGGCGCTGATGGACCACAGGGATACTTTGACCTTTACCAGGGTAGCTTTAAAGATGGGGTGAGAACCTTCAATGCCAAGAAGTGGGATTCTGCCGCTTATTATTTCACTGCATCTGTAAAAACGTACGATATCATTTATCAGAACAAGTGGATTCAAACCAAAACTCCCTTTGATACCACCTCTTTATTGTACCTGGGGTATGCCTACCAAAACCAACAAAAAGCAGCAGAAGCCGTGGAACAATATACCCGTTTGGCAGATAACCGGGTGGCCGACGAATCTTATATGGATATGTACAGATATATCCTGGGATTTTTTACTACTTCAAAAAATGAGAGCCAGTTTAGAAAATACCTGGAGGTGAGCAAACAGATGTATCCCAAAGAAAACTGGGATGACTATGAGATGGATTACCTGGAGAAAAACCTTACATTGACTGAGAAAGCATCACTTTACGATAAAGAGAGTACTGCCGGAACACTGAATGAATACAAATACCTGCAATACGGGGATTGGTTTGCTAACTCGAAAAATAAGGACAAGGACATGGACAGTGCTACCCACGCTCTTTATAGTTTAAAAGCCTCAGATGCCTTTCAGAAAGCGTATGCTCTTAATAATAAGAATGCCATCGCTGCTTTTAACGCGGGTTTGCTCTTCTATAATAACTTTAACGACTACTCAGATAAATATTCTGAGAACATACGCACCCTGCAACAGATCAATGCTAACAAACCGGCACCTGATAAAGACCCAAAGAAAAGAGCGCAACAGGAAGCTAAATTCAAGGAACAGACGGATGCAGTAAAAAAACTCAATACAGAACTGGACAAGCCCATCAATGAAAATCTCGAGACTTCCATCAGCTGGATGGAAAAAGCCGTGGATGCTTTAAAAGGAAGATCAGATCTGGGCAGATCAGAGAAAATGGTGTTTGATCGTTCCCTCGATTTTCTGGCCAATATGTACGAATACAAGAGGGACAGAATGCGCGGTAAAGACATGAAACTCTATGATTTGTATGATGCCAAATACAAGGAGTACGAGTCCATGCACAAGAAAAATTGATTGCTAAAAAGATAGATACAATAGATTTGCTCAATCTAACCAGCCACTAGCAATAGTGGCTATTTTTGTGGAGGCCAGAGAAAATATTTCTTTTTAAAGACACATAATAATTGATACACAACATAATAGAAGATATACTTAGAATTTAAATTCAAGTTATTTTCATTTATTATCGTTTAACATAATATTAATTATAAGTAAAAAGATATGCTCAATTTATTTCAACATTCACCCAACAACCAACAACACGACCTCTTACAAAGCCTTTGCCTCAACAACCCAAAAAACTCTGACTTAATAGAATTGGCATTTTTGTTATCTTACAGCAAACATTCACCATGAACCGCAGAGACCTGATAAAAAATGCCGCCCTCGCAATGGGCGCCTTCACCACCGCACCTTTGTCGCTGGCAGCCAACAATTTATACCCGGAGCCATTGCTGAACAACCAATTGCCCGGCAACATCATAAAACTTAGCGCCAACGAAAATCCCCATGGACCTTCACCCATGGCTAAAAAAGCCATGTATGATGCCGTTGCCGGATCCAATCGCTACCAGTGGGAACTGAACGGTACTTTGCGCGAAATGATAGGAAAACTCAGTGGCCATTCGAAAGACCAGGTCATTCTGGGTGCCGGATCTTCAGAATTGTTGGGCCTGATTACCCTCTGGGCAGCCCAGCAAAAAGGAAACATAGTAGCTTCTGACCCTACTTTCCAGCTTTGGATGCCTGCCGCCAGGAAACTGGGTCTGCCTGTTAATCTGGTACCTGTAACTAAAATGAAAGAAAATGATCTACCAGCCATGCTCGCAGCCATTACCCCGGAAACGCGCATGGTTTATCTGTGTAACCCGAATAACCCCACCGGAACAGTATCTCCAACGGCAGAACTGGAAAACTTCATCAAAAAAATTCCTGCTAATTGCGTCATCCTGCTGGATGAAGCTTATACAGATTATTATGATAGTCCTTCCATGCTCCACCTCATCAATGAATTTCCCCACCTGATCATTGCCAAAACTTTCTCAAAAGTATATGGTATGGCAGGTGCAAGATTGGGCTATGCGGTTAGTTCGGCAAATACCATACAGCAACTGATGCAATTACAGGCCTGGGCCAATGCCGGACCGTCCTTTGTTTCTATGCAAGGCGGAATTGCAGCCATGAAGGACAATGATTTTGTTGCTTTTTGTAAAGCTGAGAACATCAGAGCAAAAGATATTTTTTATCAGGGTTTGGAAAAATTGAATATTCCCTATATACGCTCCTATACCAGCTTTGTGTACTTTGATGGAGCAGCCAGTAAAAAAGATGTTTCTTCAGCACTCCAATCAGCCGGTATCATTGGTGCCCGCACCTTCGAAAAAAACAGCACCTGGCTTCGCCTCAGCATCGGCACCGTGGATGAAATGAAATTGGTAGTTGCTGCTTTGAGTTAAAGATTTTTCAGTACCCGGGAACTACCCATTCTCATTCATTCCACTTCATATTTTACCTATTATGAACAGAAGAAAATTCATTCGCCAGACAGGTATGGCTTCCATTGCAGGAGCATATAGCTTGTCGGGCATTCGTGCTTTTGCAGCAGCCAACAAAAACCGCGTAGGCATCGGAATCATTGGTACCGGACTTCGCGGGCAGAACCACTTAGAAATGATGTTGGAGCGATCTGATGTCGATATCGTTGCACTGGCAGATCCCGATCCACGCATGCTGGCAGATGCTCTGGCCTTAATAAAAAAAGCGGGGAGACCTGAACCCCTCACCTTCCCAAAAGGAAATTATGACTATAAAAATTTACTCCGTCGGACTGAAGTAGATGCCGTAATCATAGCTACACCCTGGGAATGGCATATTCCGCAGGCAATTGATAGCATTCAGGCCGGAAAAATTCCGGGTGTGGAAGTATGTGGTGCCATTCAATTAAAAGACTGCTGGGACATAGTAAACGCCAGTGAAAAATTTGGAATACCCGTGATGGCCCTGGAAAATGTTTGTTACCGCCGCGATATTCTTGCAGTATATAACATGGTTCGTCAGGGTATGTTTGGCGAATTGCTTCATTTACAAGGAGGATATGAACACGATTTAAGAGGGGTTAAATTCAATGATGGAACAACACCATATAATTCCGGCGTTGAATTCGGCGAAAAAGGCTACAGTGAAGCGCGTTGGAGAACACAACACTCCGTCAACAGAAATGGGGACCTCTACCCTACCCACGGTTTGGGTCCGGTTGCCATGATGATTGATGTTAATCGAGGTAACTCGCTCACCCGGCTGTCTTCCGTTGCTACCAAGGCGCGCGGTCTTCACCAGTACATTGTGAAACACCCCAAGGGCGGTTCTAACCATCCCAATGCTTCAGTCAAGTTTAAACTAGGTGACATTGTAAATACCCAAATTCAAACCGCCAACGGCGAAACCATCTTACTTACCCACGATACCAACTCTCCACGCCCCTATAATCTTGGCTTTCGTGTTCAGGGTACCGTAGGCATCTGGCAAGACCAACATGCAGGTCAATTCAATGCCGGACTGATCTATATTGAAGGCAAAAGTGCCAAAGCCCATGCATGGGAGAATCCTGAAAAATGGCTGCGGGAATACGATCATCCCCTTTGGAAAAAATTTGAGTCACAAGCTGCAGGTACCGGACACGGAGGCATGGATTTTTTTGTTGACAATGCCTTTATTGAATGTATCAAACGCAATGCCCCCTTCCCTATCGATGTATATGATATGGCCACCTGGTATGCCATTACCCCGCTCTCAGAGAAATCAATTGCTGAAGGTGGTCAGGTTCAATTCATACCCGATTTTACCCGTGGTAAATGGAAAACACGCCAACCTGATTTTTGCCTCGGAACAGATTATTAAGCTTTCTTTAATGAACAATTGATCTCAACACTTGTTTTAGGTCAGAATCACAAATGACCATTCTGATCATGAACAATCCTTCCAATCATACCCTGCAACTTTCCGGGCTTTTACAGGAAATAGAACCACTCAAAAAAGCCATTACCCGACACCCGGTTTATTCCCTCTTGCAAGAACCTGCCGATCTGCAAATTTTCATGAAGTACCACGTCTATGCAGTATGGGATTTTATGTCCTTACTCAAGTCCCTGCAGAACGGACTTACCTGTACTACTTTACCATGGTTCCCGAAGGGGGTTGCCAATACCCGATTCCTGATCAATGAAATAGTTGTTGGTGAAGAATCTGATGTAGATATAAACGGAAATAGAAAAAGTCATTTTGAACTCTACCTGGATGCCATGCAACAAGCCGGTGCTGACACTCAACCCATTCATACTTTTTTGGAGGCATTAAAAACAGGTCAAAATTTATCCACTGCATTTCAAACATCAACAACTCCCCTTGCCGCAGCTGAATTTGTTCAATATACTTTTGATGTGATTCAATCCGGACAACTTCATTTACAGTCCGCTATTTTCACCTTTGGTCGTGAAGACCTGATACCGAATATGTTTTATGCATTGGTAAATGACTTGCACCAGCAACAACCGGAACAGATATCTGTTTTTCGATATTATCTGGAACGTCACATTGAAGTTGATGGTGATCACCACAGCCAGCTGGCAATTGCCATGACAGAAAATTTATGTGGGGAAGATCCGGAAAAATGGAAGGAAGCCACAGCAGCTGTTAAACAATGCCTGCAAAAAAGATTACATCTCTGGGATGGAGTTCAGCAAGAACTTCAACTCAAAAAGACTTTACCCAAAGAGCTGAATGAAACACTTGCTTTAGCCTAAACTTTCCTGAAACAAAAGCAATAACCTGGTTTGATTCGCTGCGCGGTCCCTGTTTTGTCCGGGATAACGACTGCCATAATATATATCCCGCTGCAGATAATCTGTTAAAAACCGGACGGCCTGCATGAAGATCAACATTTCTCCACCAAAGTACAAATGATCTTTTTCTATACCGGTTAACTCATCTCCCATGGCTTTCAGATAGCCCTGGACTATTGCTTCACTATATTCCCGCCGAACAATTACCTTATCGAGGTTGGTTTCTTCTTCGGTAACCGGACAAACATAGGTTCGGAACATATCACCTATGTCACTCACGAAATAGCCCTGCATAACTGTATCCAGGTCGATAACGGCAACTGCCTCATTCAAATCATTGAGCAATACATTCGAAATTTTAGTGTCGTGGTGGAATACCCTTTTCATGGTTTCCGGATGCAGGATCAGTCTTTCAAATTGCAGCACCAAACTCTTTTTTGATTTAAGTACATCTATCAGATCCCTCGTTTCATACATCCGATGCACATCTCCTTCCCGGATGGCTGTTTCAAATTGGAAATACCGCCAGGCGAGATCATGGAAGCCCGATAAGGTCTCTTGTAAATTGTTGGCCGGAAAATTTCTTAACCGATGGGTGAAATTGCCAAAACATTCGGCAGCAGCTTCTGCGAGAGAGGCACTATCCACAGAATCAACCGTATGTGTTCCACCAATCCATGGGAAAACCCTGTAAACATCTTCATTGACTTTTAACAGTGAATTTCCGGATACATCTTTTTTGGGTGCCGTGAAAAGATAATCAGGTTCCTGGGCTGATAAGAATCGGGCAATTTGCTGCAAATTGGTATCTATGATTTCCGGTTCCGGAAAAACATTTGTGTTGACTCTTTGCAGGAGCCATTCGCCCCCCGCTTCATTTACTTTCCAGGAACTATTGATCAATCCGTTACCGATTGAAGTTACCGCTGCCTCTCTCCATCCCCAGGCAGCAGAAATTTGTTGGAGGGTATTTGTATTCATGTGTCAACAAATGTAAGTAGCCGGGAGCAGTTCTAAAAAAATATACTTTCATCTTTCCATTACCTTTAACTTTAAATCTTCTGAGTCTTTTTCTTCATCTTTAATCAATCTTTCATCATGCATCGTCGTAAGTTCATTCAATTAGGTACCCTCGGCATTCCCGCCATATCATGGACGGGGTTCCGCCATAAAAACTATGGCAATAAGCCATTGGTAGTCTCTACCTGGGATGCAGGAATTGCAGCCAATGCAGCAGCCTGGCAGGTATTGCGATCAGGTGGTCGCGCGCTCGATGCCGTGGAAAAAGGAGTAATGGTTACCGAAGCTTCCCAGAATTGTTGTGTCGGACTCGGTGCCAATCCCGACCGAGACGGATATGTTACGCTGGATGCTTGCATCATGGATGAACAGGCTAATTGTGGCAGTGTAGCTTTTTTAGAAAGGATCAAACATCCTATATCAGTGGCGCGAAGGGTGATGGAAAAAACTCCACATGTTATGTTGGTGGGATCCGGAGCTCAGCAATTTGCAATTGCTGAAGGATTCCCACTCGAATCGGGCAAGCTTTCAGACGATGCAGAAAAAACTTACCGCAATTGGCTGAAGAAAAGTGAATACAAGCCAATCATCAACGTAGAACGCAACGGCTCTCCCATGGCTGCGGCAGTACCCGCCCGACTGCCCGGTGGAGAATGGAACCATGATACCATCGGCATGATAGCCATCGACGCAAGTGGAAAGCTGAGTGGCAGTTGTACCACCAGTGGCATGGGTTTTAAAATGCGGGGTCGTTTGGGTGATTCACCTATCATTGGTGCCGGATTATTTGTGGACAATGAAATTGGGGCAGCAACCGCGACGGGCCAGGGAGAAGACATCATCAGAATCTGCGGCTCACACCTGGTGGTTGAAAACATGCGCAACGGCATGTCTCCCGAAAATGCCTGCAAAGCAGCCGTCGAAAGAATCGTTCAGGTGAAAGGAGCCGCCAAGTGCAAGGACATACAAATTGGTTTTATTGCAATCAACAAACAAGGTGAGTATGGAGGATATTGCCTGCAAAAAGGTTTTAACTTTGCTGTTTGTTATGCTGATGACCGGAATTTTCTGGTGGATGGAAAACACATTTTAGCCTGATGCATCAAACCCCACCCATCCCACCCCCTTTGCTCGAAATAGCTGTTTTCAGTTATCACGGAGCCCAATTGGCAGAACAGGCAGGAGCCGATCGGATTGAATTATGTGAAAACCCCTTGGAAGGTGGAACAACTCCCTCCTATGGTTATCTGCAACTGGTCAGTAAAACCATTTCTATTCCCGTGTTTCCCATCATCCGCCCAAGAGGGGGAGATTTTTTATACAGTGATGAAGAATGGAAAATCGTTTTGCAAGACATTCAGATTTGTAAGGATTTGGGTTTTTCCGGTATTGTTACCGGATGCCTGACCCGCGCTGCAACCATCCATGAGTCCCGATTGCGCCTTGCAATCGAAACAGCTTATCCAATGCAGGTTACCTTCCATAGGGCATTTGACAGGGTGCAACAGCCATTGGTTGCAATTGAACAATTGATTGCATGCGGTTGTACCCGACTGCTTACCAGCGGTTGTAAACCAACAGCTCCGGATGGAATGGAATTGATTCGTCAACTGGTTCAACAAGCCGGAGACCGCATCACCATCATGCCCGGAAGTGGTGTAAGAAGCAATAACATCGAACATTTACAACAGACTACAAGTGCCCGGGAATATCATTCCTCCGCCCGAAAGCAGGCAGCTTCCGAAATGCAATGCATTTCTCCTGACTTTACAGATGATACAGGCATCACACTGGTCGATGTACAGGAAATCCGCCGCATGAAGTCAATTTTACTCAAAGAAATCGAAAATAAATAAGGCAATTGACGACCCACTCATTCCTGCCAATATTCCTTTCATTGGTGTAACTTCGTGCAAAGCATCGTTTACATGCAATTCAATGAAAAGCTTTTCGAGATATTGATTGGTTTTACAATAGCCATCGTTGCCGGACTAGTTTTTAATTGGTACACCAATCGGAAAAAAACTACCCCCGACTCCGACACAACTCCCCCTGAACAACCCGAAAAAAAAGTTTCCAACCAGCTTCAGTTACAGGCCTATGAGCGACTCACCTTGCTGGCGGACAGGATTGCACTTCCTAATCTGGTTGTGAGGGTCCCGCCCGAAGGCAATTCCGCATCCAACTACCAATTGAGTTTGCTGAAAAGTATTCGAGATGAATTTGATTACAACATCACCCAGCAAATTTATGTGAGTCCGGAATCCTGGCAGGCAGTAAAAAAACTGAAAGAAAAAAACATGCTTTTCATTAACCAAATTGCCCAATCCCTCCCACCCGGAGCAACTGCAATGGATCTGAGCAGATCACTTCTTCATTTTTGTATGCAGGATGAAAAAGGAAGCTTACACGATTTGGTAAGTGAAGCCCTGAGCCATGAAGCACGAAAACTCATGTAATCATCCAGCGAATACCCATTTTCAATCCCCTCAATAACATGAACAATAGGCATACAGATAGTGGCATACAGATCCAACCTGTTTATTCACCGCAAGATTTGCCTCAACATTGTACTCAGTTGCCTTTTGAATTGCCCGGACAGTTCCCCTATACACGCGGTGTACAGGCAGATATGTATCGTGGCAAGGGCTGGACCATGAGACAATACGCCGGATTCTCTACAGCCGAAGAAAGCAACAGACGTTACCATTATTTATTGTCCCAGGGTGTAACCGGCTTAAGCGTTGCCTTTGACCTTCCTACACAGATTGGGTACGATTCCGACCATTCACTTTCTGAAGGTGAAGTGGGAAAAGTAGGTGTTGCCATTGATTGTCTTGCCGATATGGAACGTCTGTTTGATGGCATTCAGTTGGAAAAAGTAAGTACTTCCATGACCATCAATGCCACCGGATTCATATTGTTGGCACTCTATGTGGCTTTGGCTAAAAAACAAGGGGCAGACCTGACGAAGATCAATGGTACCATTCAGAACGATATTTTGAAGGAGTATGCCGCCCGCGGAACATACATCTATCCGCCTCAACCATCGATGCGAATCATTACCGATGTATTTGAATGGTGTAGCAGAGAGTTGCCAAAATGGAATACCATTTCAATTTCGGGTTACCATATTCGTGAAGCCGGTTCCACCGCCGTTCAGGAAGTTGCATTTACCCTAAGCAATGGCAAAGCCTATGTGAAAGCAGCTATAGAGAAAGGAATGAACATTGATGTTTTTGGAAAACGGCTGAGCTTCTTTTTTAATTCTCACAACAATCTTTTTGAAGAAGTAGCAAAGTTCCGCGCTGCTAGAAGGATGTGGGCAAAAATGATGCAGTCGCTCGGTGCAACCGATCCAAAAGCAATGATGCTTCGCTTTCATTCACAGACCGGTGGCGCAACTTTAACAGCCCAGCAACCCATGAACAACATCAGTCGGGTAACCATTCAAACATTGGCTGCAGTGTTGGGGGGTACTCAAAGTTTACATACCAATGGTTATGACGAAGCACTTAGTCTGCCCACAGAAGAAGCTGCCCGCATTGCTTTGCGCACACAACAAATTGTTGCCTACGAAAGTGGAGTGGCTGATACTGCAGACCCTCTCGCCGGAAGCTACTATGTGGAATGGCTGACGGATGAAATTGAAAGAAAAGCAAACGAACTTATTCAAACCATTGATGGCATGGGAGGAAGTGTGGCAGCCATTGAGCAGGGCTATATGCAAGATGCCATCAGCAACAGTGCATACCAATATCAAAAGAGCATTGAGTCAGGAGAAAAAATTATCGTAGGCGTCAATCAATTTCAGGCAAGTCAGGAAACCCCTATTCCGGGATTTGTAATAGATGATTCCATACGTGACTTACAAACCGAACGATTAAAGGAAATCAGATCAAAGCGAGATCCTGCAATTGCTGCCGATTGCCTCGACCGCATTCGGAAAGCAGCAATTGACTCAACCAACCTCATGCCGGAAGTAATCCGGGCAGTAGAAAACAATTGCACCCTCGGCGAAATTGCCGGAGAACTGCGCAAAGTATTTGGTGAATACCGGGGATAATCGATCAGCTCTTTCTTCTTTACCTGTATCTTTAAATATTAAACCAACTTTTCTCATGCAAAAATTTTTTCCCATCTGTTTGTTGTTGGTCGTTCAACTCAATGCACAACCGGTAACAGATCAGTTGTCAAAAAACATTCAGGCCATTGCGCCACAGGTAATAGAAATGCGCCGATACTTCCATCAGTACCCTGAACTATCGAATCGTGAGTTCAAAACAGCAGAAAAGATTGAGGCATACATGAAAGAATTTGGTATTGAAACCCGTCGATTGGCAGGAACAGGTGTTGTCGGAATATTAAAAGGTGGCAAACCGGGTAGTGTAATCGGACTTCGAGCGGATATTGATGCGTTACCGGTAACGGAAAGAAATGACCTCCCCTATCGTTCAAAAGCAACTGCTGAATACAACGGACAACCAGTGGGCGTTATGCATGCTTGCGGACATGATACACATATTGCCATGCTGCTGGGAACTGCCAAGGTTTTATCTCAGATGAAAAAAGAAGTTCCGGGAATAGTTGTCTTCATCTTTCAACCGGCAGAAGAAGGTCCTCCGGGAAATGAAGAAGGTGGTGCACCACTGATGATCAAAGAAGGACTCATGGATAATCCTGTCATGGATGCCGTTTTCGGAATTCATATTAAATCTGAAATTGAATTGGGAAAGCTGGGGTATAAGTCCGGAAGTTTTATGGCATCATCAGATTGGTTTACTATCAAAGTAAAAGGCAAACAAACCCATGGGGCTAATCCCTGGAAAGGAATCGATCCGATCGTAGTAAGTGCTGCTATCATACAAAACCTGCAATCAATTGTAAGTAGACAAACAGACCTGACTAAGGCACCAGCTGTTATCACTGTTGGGAAAATCAATAGTGGTGTAAGGCCTAATATCATTCCTGAAGAATCTATAATGGAGGGAACTATCCGGACTCTTGACCCGAATATGCAAAAGGAAGTACATGAAAGAATCAGACGCGTTGCTCAGCAAACTGCAGCTGCCTATGGTGCCTCTGCTGAAGTAACCATTGATACTAAAACGCTGGTAACATACAATCAGCCGGCGTTGGTAAGTCGGTCATTGCCCTCATTGAAAAAAGCATTGGGTGATGAGAATGTTATGGAAATTGAATGGGATACAGGTGCTGAAGATTTCTCATTTTATGGAACAAAAGCCCCTGCCTTCTTCATGTTCCTGGGTGCCCGTAATCCCGCCTGGTCTGCTAAAGAAGCCTATCCGCACCATACTCCCGACTTCCTGTTAGATGACAGCCAATTAGATGCAGGAGTGAAAGTATTCTGCCGTTTGGTTTTTGATTTTGTTCCACCTGTAGCACGCTAATTGTAAAATGAGTTCTTTACCCCCAACCCCCTCCGCAGCAGGATATTTTTTTCCTGCGGAATTTTATCCGCACGAAGCAACCTGGTTAAGCTGGCCCCACAAAGAAGCCAGTTGGCCGGGAAAAATTGACACCATCTTTCAACCCTACAGTCAATTTGTGGCTTATTTAGCTAAAGGCGAGAAAGTGCGCATCAATATTGCCGATACTACTATGCGTGATGTTGCTATCAAGCACCTGGAAAAAGCAGACGTAAATATGGCTAACGTCGAATTCTATTTGCATCCAACCAATGATGCCTGGTGTCGCGACCACGGTCCCGCCTTTCTGATCAATCCGGCTGCTCAACAAAAAAAAGTGGTAGTAGATTGGGGCTACAATGCCTGGGGAAATAAATATCCTCCTTTTGATTTGGATGATGTGATTCCAACCTCCATTGCCAATCATTTTCAATTGCCTGTATTTCATCCGGGAATTGTAATGGAAGGTGGTTCTGTTGAATTCAATGGGAAAGGTACACTCATCACTTCTACTGCCTGTTTGCTGAATCCGAACAGGAACCCTCATCTCAACCAGCAACAAATTGAGCAGTACCTCCGTGACTTTTATGGAGTACAACAAATTCTATGGGTAGATGAAGGAATTGTTGGGGATGATACAGATGGCCATATTGATGATACAGTCCGGTTTGTCAATGAAGACACAGTATTGACTGTAATCGAGCACGATGCTAAAGATGAGAATTATGTACTGCTTCAGCATAATCTGCGACAACTAACAACTATGAAGTTAACAGATGGTCAATCGCTTAATATTGTCGAATTGCCGATGCCAAGAGAAGTGGTTTATGAAGGACAGAGACTACCGGCTTCCTATGCCAATTTCTATATCTCCAATCAACATGTGATTGTTCCGACATTTCGTTGTGATCGAGATGATGAGGCGTTATCTATCATCAGCCGGTGTTTTCCGGACAGGCAGACAGTAGGAATCGATTCCACAGACATCATCTGGGGACTTGGAAGTTTCCATTGTCTTAGCCAGCAGGAACCATTGGTTTAGCCAGTTACAGTCAAAGTGGTACCGCTAACAGCAACGGTATACACTTTTAGCGGAGCAGTACTTTGTCCGCCTACATTCGCCCCTGATGTATTGAAAATGGCACCATGATTGGGACAAATGAACTGATTATTGGCAGCGGAGAAATTAATATTAGTACCCTGATGGGTGCATGATTCCTGCACAGCTACGAAAGAAGACGACTGATTAGCAGCTGCAAGTCGGGCAACAATTACGCCACTTTGAGATAAAGAGGAGCCTAC
>JBJTTC010000041.1:0-4966 GCA_046079965.1 Sediminibacterium sp.
ATTAAAGCAGCCCAATACCAGGCTTAATTTGTCATTTGTTTCGGAAATGTTTCGGAATGACTAAATAAAAAAGGGGCTACATTGACGTAACCCCTTGATAATTATTGCTCCCCCTGTTGGACTTGAACCAACGACCCTCTGATTAACAGTCAGATGCTCTAACCAACTGAGCTAAGGAGGAGTTTCCGCCTTCGGCGGAGTGCAAAAGTAGGGGAATTTTTATTGGAGATGAAATGATTAGAGAAAAATTCAGCTTACAATGCCCTCAGCTACACCTAAATAGATACCATCCGCCCGCATCTCCACCACATGACACCTGAGCCGGTACCCCTCACCACTACTATTGTACCCATCCCGCAACCGAAAACGATAGTCATGCAAAGGACAAACCACCTCACCACGCCCACTCACAAAACCCTCAGCCAACACAGCCCCGGCATGCGGACAAAACGCTGCCATCGCATATAGCTGTCCGCCAAATCTTACCAATA
The DNA here is from genome assembly GCA_046079965.1 of Sediminibacterium sp. GTDB lineage: Bacteria > Bacteroidota > Bacteroidia > Chitinophagales > Chitinophagaceae > Sediminibacterium. The sequence continues at coordinate 492 of JBJTTC010000041.1, forward strand.
ACCTGGGCTTATCCCCTACCAATACCACGCACATGCCATTCTCCTGCCAGGGCAAGGCATCCTCATTGTCCGCAATCCTAAACCAACTTAACATGTCCTGGAAAATAATACTGATACTAATATTATAACTAATACAGCATAGTCTTATACGGATACCGAATGCTGTACATGTCCCGCACCTTCTCAATTACCAGCGTACGCAAAGCATCAATGTTCTCCCGCTCCGTAGCAGAAATAAATACACATTGCTGGTGCGTGGCCTCCTCCCAGCGCTGCCGCAAATCCCGTAATAATTCCTCCTTCACCTCCCCCGCTAACCAAGGATCGAAAAACTCAGCTTCATACCGGTCCATCTTATTGAACACCACCAATATCGGCTTGTCAAATGCCTTCAACTCCTGCAAAGTCTTATTCACCACCCCCATCTGCTCCTCATACTTCGGATGCGAAATGTCCACCACATGCAAAAGAATATCCGCCTCTCGCACCTCATCCAGCGTACTCTTGAAACTCTCTACCAAATGATGCGGCAACTTCCGAATGAACCCTACCGTATCACTCAACAAAAACGGCGTATTTTCTAACACCACTTTGCGGGTGGTTGTATCCAACGTGGCAAATAACTTGTTTTCCGCAAACACATCAGATTTACTCAGCAGGTTCATCAGCGTACTCTTGCCCACATTGGTATACCCTACCAACGCCACCCGTATCAATTCCCCCCGCTCCTTGCGTTGGGTGAAGGACTGCTTATCGATCTCTGACAACCGTTTCCGCAACAACGAAATCTTATCCTTCACAATACGGCGGTCGGTTTCAATTTCCGTTTCCCCCGGTCCGCGGGTTCCAATACCACCCCCCTGTCTCTCGAGGTGTTTCCATAAGCCCTTCAGCCGGGGTAGTAAATATTGGTATTGCGCCAACTCTACCTGCACCCTCGCCTGGGCAGTACGGGCTCGTCCGGCAAAAATATCGAGAATCAAATCACTGCGGTCAATCGTTTTCACCTTCAACTCTTTCTCAATATTGGAAATCTGTGACCCCGACAACTCATCATCAAAAATCACCAGCGGAATGCCATGCTGCTGCACATATTGTCGGATCTCTTCCAATTTTCCCTTCCCCACAAAAGTGCGGCTGTCAGGATGTGGTAGCTTTTGTGTGAACCGCTTGACAGCGGAAGCCCCGGCCGTATCCGCCAGAAACGCCAGCTCATCGAGGTATTCATTGGCCTGCGCCTCTGTCTGGTCTTTCTGTATGAGTCCGACCAACACCGCCCTGTCTTCCGTTCTTGTACCAGTTTTTTTCTCTATCACTTACTTTTCCTGTTTCGTTTGCAAAGGTACAACCCCCTCGGGGCCTTCCCTAAAAAAATGAACCCGCCATTGGCGGGTCCTGTATTGATATTTTTCACTCTGATTATAGTCCGCTAACAGTTATACCAATTGATAACCTATTCATTGCCGGTCCGGCCCCATCTTTTAAAACTCCGGTGATCTGGTAGCCGGCACTCAGGGATACTGCCCCGTAACCAATTCTTCCGGACAATGCCAGCATGGTTCCATTGAAGAAGCGGCGTTGGCTTTCTTTCTCCACATAAGTAGGCCCATAAATCGAAAATCCATTTTTCGACAACAGGTTCTTTCCTTTGGAATGGGTATTCAACAAGGTGCCTACTTTGATGCCCAGCGCAGCTTTCCAGGATTTATTCGGATTCTCCGGATTGGAAAAATACCGCAACTCTACAGGAACCTCCGCATAAACATTGGTGACTTTATACTTCTTGAAATTGTCAGCACTGTCCGAACGATTGAAAGGAAGACGAGCTGAGTTGGCCTTTACATCCACTCTTGACTTGTCAAAAAAGATATGGGTACTTCCTACACCTATACCAAAAGCTACACTGAGTTTTTTGTTTGTCTTGAAGGGCTTGTCCAGCATGAAATAAATGTTGAAATGCCGGCTGAATCCGTTGCCTATGCGAACACTGTCGGGGCGATTGAGCCAGGTATCCGCTCCGTATTGAATCATGAAATGGTCGGCGGCCCTGTTCGAAAGATCTACTTTGCTCCAGTCACGCTTGGGCATTACCGGGTTAATGGTGTTTTTAACAACCTTGGTGGTAGGGGCGGATGTGGGTTGCTTTTTGAAAAACAACCATTTTTTGGCTGTCTGTCCGGAATCCTTCCTGGAAGTTTGTGCCACGGTCGCAACGGACAAAGGCAGGATAAATATCAGTAGCAGTAGTTTATTCATGCAGTCGAATTAAATGGCAATCAATGCCGGGAAGTCGCAAAAATAACTGAATTGACCCCAATGATGAGGTTAAAAATTAGTCAAAATATAACAAATCGCCACTTTATCGCCACCGGGAGGTCTTTTCAAATGAGGTATGGCTCTTTTAAAGTGTACCTTTGTAGGACAATCATTCATTATTTCAAGTGAAATTCACTGATTTTAAGCTGGAAGAGCGTTTGCAGGAAGGAATAGACTCAATGGGGTACGAGAATGCCACCCCCGTTCAGGAGCAGGTAATGCAACCCATACTGATTGGGAAAGATTTGATTGCCTCTGCACAAACCGGTACCGGTAAAACGGCTGCCTTTCTGCTTCCCCTCATCAATCGTTTGTTGACCGAGCCCCAGGAAGAACAGCAGATAAAAGCTATGATCATCGTGCCAACCCGTGAACTTGCGGTACAGATCGAGCAGACACTCGAGGGACTTTCCTATTTTACCTCGATTAGTTCAATTGCCGTATATGGAGGGGGTGATGGCATCAACTTCGCTACCGAGAAGAAAGCTTTGAGTAGCGGGGTGGATATAGTTATTTGTACGCCGGGAAGAATGATTACCCATCTCAACATGGGCTATGTTCGGGTGAAAGGGTTGAAATACTTGGTATTGGATGAAGCTGACAGGATGCTGGATATGGGATTTCATGATGATATCATGAAGATCATTGGTCAGCTGCCAAAACAGAGGCAAACACTCTTGTTTTCTGCTACCATGCCGACAAAAATGCGCGAGCTGGGTCGAAAGATATTAAATGCTCAGCCCATGGAAATCAACATCGCCGTATCCAAGCCACCTGAGCAGATCATTCAGGAGGCCTTCGTGGTGTATGAACCACAAAAAATTCCGCTGATAAAAAATCTTTTAGCTGAAAGGGCGGGTCAAATTGTCATCGTTTTTTGTTCGAGCAAGCAGGCAGTCAAGCAGCTCACTCGTGAATTGAAGAAGGCAGGCATTGCCGCTACAGAAATTCACTCTGATCTTGTGCAAAATCAGCGGGAGCAGGTGATGCTCGATTTTCACAGCGGAAAAACGAAGGTGCTGGTAGCAACAGATATTCTTAGCAGGGGCATTGACGTTGATAACATTGATCTGGTGATCAATTATGATGTGCCCCGCGACGGAGAAGATTATGTGCACCGCATCGGTAGAACAGCCAGAGCAGAGAGCAAGGGAACTGCCTATACATTTATTATTGAGAAAGAGCAATCGGCCTTTGCGCGGATCGAAAAATTATTGGGGAAGGAAGTTACCAAGCGGGAGGTTCCTGCTGAATTTGGACCGACTCCGGTGTATAATCCAAGGGCTTCCCGGCATCAGGGGGGTGGAGGAAGGAAGCCGGCTCCGCCACGCGGGAAGAAAACCTCCGGTGGAGAGAATACGCATGCCAAAGGCAATCGCCACCTGGGTTTCAGGAGCAACGTGCACCGGCCAAAATAAGCTTCACTTCATGAATTTTTTTATTCAGTTTTGTCGAGCAGGTACCATCCAAACAATGAACCTGCCTGCATGAAAAAGCTGTTTACTAATCTTACATTCTGGGTACTCTTTTCCATTGGTACAGGTATCCTGTTGGGACATTTTCGTCCTGCATTAGCAGTACAAATGAAACCACTGGGTGATTATTTCATTGATGTGGTGAAGTTGTTCATTGGCCCCATCATCTTTATTACCCTTGTAACCGGAATTTCCGGCATGGGGGATCTGAAGAAAGTAGGTAAACTCGGTGCCAAGGCACTGATTTATTTTGAAGTCATTACAACATTGGCTCTTATCATTGGTATGCTGGTGGGATGGGTCTTTCGGCCCGGTGCCGGCATTCCGGCTGCAGCCAATACGAAGGTTGATGTCAGCAAATACCAAACCGGTAATGCTTCTATTGATTGGATGGAATTTTTCAAAAGCAATCACACCATCCAAATTTTACTCTTTGCAATACTCGCAGGTATCATTGTAAGCAAACTACCCAACCGGGAAAGGGTACTGCATTTTTTTTATCGTGCTTCCTCCCGGGTATTCAGAGCGCTGCACTGGGTAATGAAACTGGCACCCATCGGAGCTTTCGGCGGTATGGCTTATACCATCGGCAAATATGGCATCGCCTCCCTGCTTCCGTTGGGAAAACTGATGTTGTGTGTTTATCTCACCATGGCACTCTTTCTTTTTGTGGTGCTTGGTTCG
>JBJTTC010000042.1:0-4503 GCA_046079965.1 Sediminibacterium sp.
CCAAATATGCCATTAGATTTAAAGCAAGTAAACAAATTGAAAATGTTGAATTCCTGGAAGCAAGAACCAGGGAGGCAGAAGCAAAGTATATAGAAAGTCAGCAAAAGGTTGCGAAATTTAAAGATAACAACTATAACGTGGTTTTTCAAAGTGTTCAAACAAAAGAAAGTGTTTTACAAAATGAATTTTCTCTTTACTCCGGAATATACAACCAGTTAATATCTCAATTGGAGCAAGCTAAAATTCAATTGAAAAAGGATTCACCTCTTTTCACAGTTGTTGAGCCGGTTTACATACCCGACGAAATTGCTACGGATAACAGTAAAGTGGTTTCTTATTCAATAAAGGGGTTACTTATTGGATTGGTTATATCATTGTATTTCCTATATAAAGCTTATAAAAAATCAACATTAATCCCCGTTAATTCTTAATTAATGAATCACGTTTTGAAAGAGAAAAAAATAGCAGTCATTGGCTTAGGATATGTAGGGTTACCATTGGCAATCGAGTTCGGAAAAAAGTATAAAGTAATGGGTTTTGATATCAATCAAGATCGGGTTAGTGAGTTGAAAAGTGGACAAGACCGTACAAAGGAAGCGGATTTGGAAGGGATGGCATTGGCTATGAAAATGCATACTGAGGGTTCAACAACCGGACTTTACTTTTCCTGCGACTCCAATGATTTGAGCAGTTGCAATGTATTTATTGTTACCGTACCAACCCCTATAGATCAATTTAAGGCACCCGACCTTACTCCGCTCATTAAGGCTTCTGAAATGCTGGGAAAAAAATTGAAAAAGGGAGATATTGTAATTTATGAATCCACAGTTTATCCCGGTTGTACCGAGGAAGATTGTGTGCCGGTGCTGGAAAAATTCTCCGGATTTACCTTCAATGTGGATTTTTTCTGTGGGTATTCTCCGGAAAGAATTAATCCGGGGGATAAGGTGAATACATTAACAAAAATTAAAAAAGTTACTTCAGGATCTACCCCTGAAATCGCAGATGTAGTTGATAACTTATACAGTAGTATCATTACAGCCGGAACCCATAAAGCTCCCAGTTTAAAAGTGGCAGAAGCTTCCAAAGCTATAGAGAATGCACAAAGGGACGTTAACATCTCATTTGTTAACGAATTAGCACTCATTTTTGAACGAATGGGCATCGATACTACGGATGTAATTGAAGCAGCCGGTACAAAGTGGAATTTTCTTAAATACCGTCCGGGCCTAGTGGGCGGGCATTGTATTGGGGTAGACCCTTATTATTTGGCACACAAAGCTGAAAGCTTAGGTTACCACCCCCAAGTGATTCTGAGTGGTCGTCGTGTAAATGACGGTATGGGAATGTTCGTTGCAAACAAAGTGGTGAAACTGATGATTAAAAAGAACCATAAAATCAATGCAGCCAAAGCTTTGATTTTGGGTATCACATTCAAAGAGGATTGTCCTGATATCAGAAACTCTAAAGTAATCGATATCTATACCGAACTAAAACAATTTGGTGTGGATGTAGATGTATATGATCCTCATGCCATTCATGAAGAGGTACATGAAGAATATGGTGTTTCGCTGAGTCATGCCCCTAAGTCTAAAGCTTATGATGCAATAATTTTAGCTGTATCACACAAAGAATTTTTATCTCTTGATATTCAGTTATTGTGCAAAGGAAATGATAGTGTAATATTTGATACCAAATCTTTCCTTGAACGCTCGATGGTAGATGCTCGTCTCTAATTGAGAAAAAATCAATAAAAAATGAAAATTGAAATGGTTGACCTCAAAGGTCAGTATGCGCATATACAACAGGAAATTGATAATGCGGTACTTTCTGTAATTCGTGATGCACAATTTATTAGTGGTCCGGAAGTAACTGCATTTTCTTTGGATTTATCTCAATACCTCGATGGTGCTCATGTGATCCCATGTGCAAACGGAACCGATGCTTTACAAATAGCGATGATGGCATTGGATCTTCAGCCGGGGGATGAAGTAATCGTTCCGGCTTTTACCTATGTAGCAACTACTGAAGTTATTGGCTTATTGAATCTGAAGCCGGTAATGGTTGATGTAGACCCCAAATCCTTTAATGTAACTGTTGATCAAATTCGAGAGGCAATCACTTCCAAAACTAAAGCAATTGTTCCTGTTCATTTGTTTGGGCAATGTGCCGATATGGAACCTATTCTTGCATTGGCCAGCGAGAAGGGTTTATTTGTAATAGAGGATACGGCGCAGGCTATTGGTGCCGAATATACTTTTAGCAATGGAACAAAAAGAAAAGCAGGGACAATGGGTCATATCGGTTGCACATCTTTTTTCCCTTCTAAAAATTTAGGTTGTTATGGAGATGGGGGTGCATTGTATACTACCGACCAAGTATTAGCAGCAAAAATTAAAATGATAGCTAATCATGGACAAGTAAAAAAGTATGTACATAAATATATAGGTGTTAATTCACGATTGGATACTATACAGGCAGCTATTTTACGCATTAAGTTACGCCATTTAAATAATTATTCTGCTGCAAGAAATAAAGCTGCGGAGAAGTATGATGATTTATTAAAAGGCACCAATGGATTGATAACACCCATGCGTCAACATAATAGTACACATGTTTTTCATCAATATACGCTCAAAATTGAAAATGGAAGAAGAGATGATTTGAAGAAACACCTGGAAGCTCATGGAATTCCGGCAATGATTTATTATCCCGTACCTTTGCATGAGCAGGAAGCATATAAATCAATTGGGAAGATTGTAGGTGATCTTTCGGTTACATTTGATTTGTGTGTATCCGTTTTGTCATTGCCCATGCATACAGAACTCACTGAGGAGCAACAAAAATTTATTACCGATACCATACATTCATTTTTTGCATCATGAGTAATAAATATTATGCACACCCTACCGCAGTAATTGATGAGGGGTGTGAAATTGGAGATGGAACAAAAATTTGGCATTTCTCGCACATTATGCCCAATTGTAAACTTGGTCAACGATGTAATATTGGTCAAAACGTAGTGATATCTCCCGAGGTGGTATTGGGTAATAATGTTAAAGTGCAGAATAATGTATCGCTTTATACCGGAGTAACTTGTGATGATGACGTTTTTTTAGGTCCTTCCTGTGTTTTTACTAATGTAACCAACCCAAGAAGTGCCGTAAACCGAAAAAATCAATATGCTAAAACACATGTTGGAAAAGGTGCCAGTATCGGTGCCAATGCAACGATTGTATGCGGACATGATATTGGTGCTTTTGCTTTTATTGGTGCAGGAGCGGTAGTAACCAAAAATGTTCCGGCTTATGCGCTGTTAGTAGGGAATCCGGCTCGTCAGTTAGGTTGGATGAGTGAATATGGTCACAGGTTGGCGTTTAATCAGGATGGTATCGCTATTTGCGAGGAATCTGGAGATAAATATCAATTAAAAAATCAACAAGTAACTAAAATTTAATATGAAGCGTTTTGCATTAATTGGGGCTGCCGGTTATATCGCCCCCCGGCATATGAAGGCCATTAAGGATACCGGAAATACCATTGTGGCAGCCTTAGATAAGTTTGATAGTGTAGGAATTTTAGATAGCTATTTTCCTAATGCCGACTTTTTTACAGAGTTTGAGCGATTTGATAGGCATGCAGAGAAATTACGATTAAAAGGTACTCCAATCGAATTTGTAAGCGTTTGTTCACCTAATTATTTACATGATGCACATATACGTTTTGGTTTGAGAAATCATGCCGATGTAATTTGTGAAAAGCCATTAGTGTTGAATCCTTGGAATATCGACTCTTTAGCAGATATGGAAAAGGAGTTTGGTAAAAAAGTATATAATATTTTCCAACTTCGATTGCATCCGGCAATTATTGAATTGCGAGAGAGAATTCAAAATGGTCCTGCCGATAAAGTGTACGATGTAGATTTAACTTATATCACTTCTAGAGGTAGCTGGTATTATGCGAGTTGGAAAGGAGATGTAAATAAATCTGGCGGGGTAGCCACCAACATCGGAGTACATTTTTACGACATGTTATCTTGGGTATTTGGTGGACTTAAAAAAAATATCGTGCATGTTCATGAGCACGATAGAGCAGCCGGATATCTTGAATTTGAGCGGGCAAGGGTTCGCTGGTTTCTAAGTATTAGTTATGAAACCATTCCACAGGAAGTTCGGGATGCGGGTAAAAGAACCTATCGTTTATTGTCTTTAGATGGTGATGCTTTTGAATTCAGTGAAGGATTTACTGAGTTACATACGGAAAGTTATAAGCATGTGCTGTCAGGTAAAGGGTTTCCCCTGATGGAAGCCAAAACGGCCATTGAAATCGTACATGATATACGATCGCAAAAACCAATAGGAGCACAAGGGGATTACCATCCATTTGTAAAGCTTGAATTAAATTCACATCCATTTTCAATTTAAGAAGAGATTTTGTCCCAGATATTTAAGAATTGGAGCATAATAATAAAACCAAAGAGCAATCTATTAAACTTAAATTTTA
>JBJTTC010000043.1:0-12585 GCA_046079965.1 Sediminibacterium sp.
ATCCTTATCGTCGAAATAATTGATGATATCGCGGAAATAACGGTCTTCGATTTTTCCGGTAGCGCGGTGCACCACCATCATTCGGCTGTCTTCCCGTTTCTTGGCGGGATTCTGTGCAATCAGGTTGAGCGGAAGGTCGAACTTGAACTGAGATAATTTCATGGGTCTTTTCTTTTGGTAGTGAATTCCGTAAGGCAACTCACCTCATGTTACGGCATGACTTTTTGAAGCGGGCAAAGGTACATATAATCGATGGTTTTTCAAAATATATTAAAAATCAGTGAGTTGTGAAGGTGTGAGCCCGATCATTTGATTTCAAACTCCTCAACAAAAATTCCTTATTTTATCTGTTTGCTTTCGGTTAATTTTATTTGTTCAGGTGAATTTTGCTCTTGTTTAGCTTACTTTTGCACTCACAATTGTTAGTTTTATAACGGTTGTATGTCGAAACGGCTAGTCATGATGCAAAAAAACTGGTGGAAAGCACTTTGTATCCTTTTGTTGCTCTACACCTGCAGTTACGGGTTTTTTGTAGAGGTGCCCAACCCGCCCGGTGTTCCGCTCAAGCAGACCATTCGAAATCTTTTTTTTCATGTTCCGATGTGGATTGGGATGATGGTTTTTTTTACTGTTTCTGTATTTTATTCCATCCGTTATTTGCGTCAGCTTCAACCAGCCGATGATATCAGGGCCACTGAATTCGCCAGAACAGGAATAGTATTTGGCGTAATGGGGTTACTTACCGGAATGATTTGGGCACATTTTCAGTGGGGAAAAGCCTGGAGTGGAGATGTAAAACAAAATGGTGCTGCCATTGCAGTGCTCATGTACTTTGCGTATTTTGTTTTGAAGGGAAGTGTACAGGAAGAAGAAAAACAAGCCCGCATCAGTGCAGTTTTTAATGTGTTTGCTTATTTTATGTTGTTTCCAACCATATGGATTTTGCCGCGGTTATCGGAGAGTCTGCACCCCGGAGGAATGGGGAGTGAGGGCAATCCCGGCCTCAACCCTCGTGATACTACCGCATTGATGCGACTGGTAATGTATCCTGCCTTTTTGGGTTGGACTCTTTTAGGTGTTTGGATAGCAACTTTACGTGTCAGGTTCCGCTTATTGTCCGTTTAAATCTTATTCATGAAAAATCAGAAGTTCTTTCCTTTGTTTCTTGTTTTTTTTCTCGTGTCGGAAGTTTTATGTGCACAGGAGTCTTTACCGGAAAAAGAAACCATGTTCACCTCAAATGGTAAACTGGGTGTAGTGGTGGCAGTACTGGTAACCATATTAGCAGGAATTTTTGTTTATCTGGTCTCTTTGGATAAAAAAATCAGTCAACTCGAAAAAAAGAAATAGCCAGGTTATCCGATTCATCAAGGCTCACCCTTCGTAACTTGTTAAACCCCTTTAAAAATTAAAGTATGTCAAACCATTCCAATTACAGCTTTTTCCAAAGTGTTGAAAAAAGTTTCGACAAAGCGGCCCATTTTACTAAGTGGGACAAGGGTCTGCTGGAGCAGATCAAAGCCTGCAACAGTGTTTACAGCATGCACTTTCCGGTAAAGATGGATGATGGTCATATTGAGGTAATTGAGGCGTATCGGGTTCAACATTCTCAACACAAATCTCCCTGTAAAGGAGGTATCCGTTTTAGTGAGGCAGTTAATCAGGATGAGGTAATGGCGCTGGCATCTTTGATGACCTATAAATGTGCGATTGTAAATGTACCCTTCGGTGGCGGAAAAGGAGGCATTAAAATCAATCCCCGTAAGTACAGTGTGTATGAATTGGAGAAAATAACCCGCCGTTACACGAGTGAATTAGTAAAGAAGAATTTTATCGGTCCGGGCATCGATGTTCCTGCACCCGACTATGGTACCGGTGAACGCGAAATGGCCTGGATAGTGGATACTTATTCTTCTTTGAAGCCCGGGGAAATTGATGCTGCCGGATGTGTAACAGGTAAACCTGTCTCTCAGGGTGGTGTTCGTGGAAGAAAGGAAGCAACCGGATTGGGCGTTTTCTATGGGGTAAGGGAGGTTTGTAATATGCCAGATGTAATGGGTAAGTTGGGATTGACTTTGGGTGTAGCCGGAAAGAGAATTGTTGTTCAGGGACTTGGTAACGTGGGATATCATTCAGCCAAATTTTTCCGTGAAAACGGCTCAAAAGTAATTGCCATCGCAGAATTTGAGGGAGCAATCTTGAATGAGAACGGACTGAATGAGGAGGAAGTTTTTCAACATAGAAAGGCAACCGGGTCAATTCTGAATTTCCCGGGTGCTACCAATATTACCGACAGTTCCAAAGCGCTGGAGCTGCCCTGCGACATTTTGATACCTGCAGCGTTGGAAAATGTAATCAATAAAGACAATGCTCCGAATATCCAGGCAAAACTGATTGGTGAAGCGGCCAACGGTCCACTAACTCCGGAGGCAGATGAAATTTTAGTTAAAAAAGGCGTGGTAGTAATTCCTGACATGTACCTGAATGCGGGTGGAGTAACAGTATCTTATTTTGAGTGGCTGAAGAACCTGAGCCATGTTCGGTATGGAAGAATGGAAAAGAGATTCACTGAAAACATGAATGCCCATATCATTAGTCAGATTGAGAACCTAACAGAAAAGAAGATTTCGGATAGTGAACGTGCCTTTATCATGCATGGTGCTGAGGAAGTAGATCTGGTACACAGTGGTCTGGAAGAAACCATGATTACTGCGACCAATGAAATCATGGACATCTGGAGAAAAAATCCGGAGATACCCGACATGCGGACGGCTGCTTATGTTTGTGCCATCAATAAAGTAGCGACCACTTATACTGAATTGGGCATCTTCCCATAATCTTTTTTGGAAGATTACTTTACGTATAGGAGGGGAGAACATCGATGGGGATTGTTGATCCTGATGGTTCTATTTTAAAACCCAGTGTTTGGTTGCCATTGGTCGCTACCAGAAAACTACAAGGGACTACCGATTTGTAGCCCAACAACTGTTGCAGCGTAGTTTCACTTAATGTTATTCCGGGTTCTTTGCATTCGATTAACATCCAGGGATGTTGGTTTTTAAACACTACGATGTCTGTCCTGCATTGAAGTTCTCCTACCTTGAGGCTTTTTTCAACAGCAAAACAGACAGCAGGGTAGAGCATGGTCTTTACCAGGTATTGAATAAAATTTTGTCTCACCCATTCTTCGGGGGTTATAACAATCCATTTTTTCCGGATGGGGTCGAACAACTGGTCTTTTTCATCATGCCGGCGTATTCTAAATTCGGGAGTTGGGTATGCTACCTGTATCATGTCTTGGCATTGCGCCTGATTATTTGTATTTTTGAGATTAATTTCTCAAAGGTAGGGATTCAGAATATTGCCTCTTCCTTCACATATCCCCTCCCGCCAAAGGTTAAAACGTATGAAAACGAAAGAAGACATCGTCAATAACTGGTTACCCCGCTATACCGGTGCCCGGCTGGAGGACATGGGTAAGTTCATCCTCCTTACCAATTTCAGCAACTATGTTTCACTCTTTGCTAAATGGCACAAAGTGAAGGTGATAGGACAAGACAGACCCATGCAATGTGCTACAGCCGGAGGAATTACCATCATTAATTTCGGAATGGGAAGTCCGGGTGCCGCTACCATCATGGATTTATTGACAGCTATTTCGCCCCAGGCGGTTTTATTTCTCGGAAAATGTGGTGGATTGAAGAAGCGCAACAAATTGGGGGACCTGATATTACCCATTGCAGCCATACGTGGTGAAGGTACCTCCAATGATTACTTCCCACCCGAAGTTCCTGCCATGCCTGCTTTTGCCTTGCAGAAAGCCATATCAACTACGATAAGAGATTATCAGGTGGACTACTGGACGGGAACTGTTTATACCACCAACCGAAGGGTATGGGAACACGACGAGGCGTTCAAGGAATACCTTACCAGGGTTCGGGCCTATGCGATTGACATGGAAACTGCTACCATTTTTACTGTTGGATTTTACAATAAAATTCCTACCGGTGCCCTTTTGTTGGTGAGCGATCAACCCATGATTCCTGAGGGAGTTAAAACGGAAGCCAGTGATAAAAAAATCACTACCAACTATGTTGAGACACATCTTAAGATAGGGATTGATTCACTCAAGCAGTTAATCAACAACGGACTCACCGTACGGCACCTTCGATTTTAATCTCTCCAGAGAAAAGGGAAAAGTATTACGGATAGCACAACGACCATGAAGTCAAGTGCCAGCAATAAGCCAACCATTTCTATAAGTCCAGATTGCACTACAGCAGAAAATGCAATCGTTGCAATTTTCATGAGTAGCAGTAATTGAGGGATGATCAGTGGAAATCCCATTACAGCCATGAGTGCGGTAGATTGTCTTGCACGGGCTGCAATGGCAGCTAAGAAAGTAAATACCATTCCGATGCTTGCTCCACCTAAACAGGTAATCAATAAAAATTTTCCGGGGTATTCGAGAGGATTTCCGAGAAGGACCGTGAAAAGTAGGAGGGAGAGAATACCCAAGGCTGCCATCAGCAGCACATTGAAAAGTAGTTTAGATAAAACGAAATCTCTTGCACCGGCAATGGTATAAAAATAAAGCAAACGACCCTGGTTTTCCTGTAGAAAACTTTTTGCAACCGCATTTACACAAACAAAAAGCATGACCATCCAGAATAAGCCATTCCAGCTTTTTTCATCCGGCTGCCCCTGGGTTTGGTAAATAACGAAGATGGTAGAGGCAATGTACAATAACATGCCATATAGGGTATATTGCTGTCTGCTCTCTAATAAGAGATCTTTTTTTACCAGCTGCCATATAAGAGAAACAGATTTCATTGGGTAAGCATGTGGCTAAGGTTCATGATAGCATCTGCGACAGCGAGGTTCATACGTATCGGTAGCACCGAGCAATATCTGGCTGTCATCGGCAGCTTTGCGAAAAGATATGTTTGCCAGATTACCACATTTAACGCAGATGGCATGTAACTTGGTAATAAAATCAGCTACTGCCAATAGTTGTGGCATCTGACCGAATGGTTTTCCGAGATAATCCATATCAAGTCCGGCAACAATCACACGGATACCTCGGGCTGCCAGTGTTTCACAAACTGAAACAATCTGGTCATCAAAAAATTGTGCTTCATCAATGCCTACCACATCTACCTGGTCGGCGAGCAATAGAATTTTTTGCGAGTGGTTGATGGGATAGGAGGCAATTGAATTGGCATCATGGCTAACTACTGCCTCTTCGTTATAACGAATATCGAGAGCCGGCTTAAAAATCTCTACTTTCAAATGAGCAATCCGTGCCCTTTTTAAACGACGGATCAGTTCTTCAGTTTTCCCGCTGAACATGCTGCCGCAAATGACTTCAATCGATCCTCGCTTTTCCCCTGAAATATTCGGTTCAATGAACATGATAATACTAAAACTGCTTTTTTTTCGTTGTTGTATGAAGAGGCAAGTAATTGCTGACCCCCAAATGTATTACATCCGATGGAAAGAGCAGGCTACCTGATCAATAAATTGAAGGAGCAATACCATCAACAGGAACCAGCGACCCATCTCCTGCTCACCCTCGACCTCTTAAGAAAAGAACTGATGTCACAATTAAGGGCTGATCCGGTAAACGTTAGCCTGCCTCCCGAACTTTCTTCCCTTCAACCAATTATTGCTGCAAAGTCTGTTGATGACCCCCTTTATGACCTGGATCTTACCAGAGACATACCAACCTTCGCACACCAGAATTTTTGTCCCATACCTACCGGTGAGGATTTGGTAGAAAAAATTGCTGCTGATGCGGTTGCTTCTTCCCATCCAGAAGTATCTTCTGAGAATGAAGATATTTTATCTTCCCATTCTCCCATCAAAGATCTGAAGCGAGCCATCAATGCAAGGAACCGTTTTCTTTTCATACACGAGTTGTTTCGTGGTGATGAAGTAATGTTTGAAAGAAGCATCAAAACAATTCAAGGGTTTACCATTTTTCCCGAAGCCCGTTTTTGGATAGAAAGAGAATTGAAAACAAAACTGGGCTGGCAGGACAATACAGAGTTGGTTCGGTTGTTCGATCACCTGATTAAAAGGCGATTTTCCTGAATCAATTGAAGCACCTTTTTTGCGGTTCCACCTCCCTCCTGTGTAAATTGTTGTGCTACTTTTCCGATTTGCTCCATGAGAGGAGCATTCTTTAAAAGTTGTTGAAGTTGTTCTTCTAATGCCAAAGCGTTGTTTGCGACAAGCAAGCCTCCTCTGTCTGCCAGTTCAATGGCTTCTAGAAATTTATCGAAGATAGGACCAATGACTACAGGTATTCCATAGACAGTTGCTTCCAAAATATTGTGTATGCCTTCAGCCCCAAATCCTCCTCCGATATAGGCAATGGTGGCATAGCGGTACATATTGCTCAGCATACCTGTAGCATCAATGATGATGATGTTTGGCAGATTCGATGCTTCCCTTTTTTCCCTCGACCCATTCTCCCATTGCGAATAAACAATTGACCCGGGAAAGACTTGCTGGCAGCGGGCAATGCTGGAAGAATCTGTCAAGTGGGGAACTATGATGTGACAAATTTGATTATTGTGTTGCACGAAATGTTGTAAAGCTTTGTCATCTTCCGGCCAAGTGCTTCCTGCAATAAAAACATCTTTTCCGCCAATGAATGATTCAAGGGCAGGAAACGATTTTGGATGTTGGGCAATTTGTAAAACCCTGTCATAGCGTGAATCTCCGGCCACCAATATATCTAAAGGAATTTGTAAAGATTGCAAAAGTTGGGCTGAAGCATTGTCTTGAACCAAAATAAATTGATAAAAGGACAACATTTTTCTGTACATCCCACCATACCATTTGAAAAACGGTTGTGAGGGTCGAAAAACAGCAGCCATCAGCAGTACAGGTATTTGTCGGCTATGCAGGGATTGCAGATAAAAATACCAGAATTCGTATTTGATAAAAATTACCAAAGCAGGATTGATTTTTCTCACCCACTTCTCAGCTGTGACCTGTCCGTCTAGGGGCAAATAAACTATTTTGTCTGCCACAGGATGCCTGTTAAATGGTTCATAGCCGGAGGGTGAAAAAAAACTCAGCAGGATTTGATAGCCGGGATATTCTTTTCGGATAGCTTCCAGTACCGGCAATCCTTGTTCGAATTCACCTTGTGAGGCACAGTGCATCCAGATAACAGGTCGTTCGGGTTGCCATTGTTCAATTTCCCTCATGGCAGATGCCTGTGCCTTGGTCCATTTTTGTGCCTTTTCATTGAAAAGTCCTGCCAGTCGGGCTGCCAGCGGATAGAAAAAAAGAAAAATCCGATACAACACCATAGGGGAAGTTTAAATGTGAAAATACTCAATAAAATCAGAAACATAGGTAGTGTCCGGAGGAAGAGCTTGCTCCCACAACCGCTATGGCTTATTTATACTAAATTTGCCCCTCAAATACTGAATTTAGATGCGACCCATCCAGATGGTAGATACAAAAGCTCAATACCTGCACATCAAGGCAGAGGTTGATGCTGCAATACAGGAAGTTCTCGATCATGCTGCTTACATCAATGGTAAGTGGGTAAAAGATTTTTCTGCTGAACTGGGTGCGTATATGGGCGGAGTTCATACCATCCCCTGTGCGAACGGAACCGATGCCTTGCAAATTGCTATGATGGCACTTGGTTTAGAGCCCGGCGATGAGGTAATTACTCCTTCTTTTACATACATTGCAACTACTGAAGTAGTCGCACTTTTGCGCCTTCGCCCGGTTTTCGTCGAGGTAGATCCCAACACTTTTTGTATGGATCCCGAAGCCTTGCGCAAAGCTATTACCTCAAAAACAAGGGCCATTGTGCCGGTTCATTTGTATGGTCATGCAGCTCCTATGGATGCTATTTTACAAATAGCCCGCGAAAACGGATTATTTGTAATAGAGGACAACGCACAAGCCATAGGATGTGATTATACTTCGACAGATGGTAATATATATAAAACCGGTACCATGGGAACCATTGGGACTACCTCTTTTTATCCCAGTAAAAATTTAGGTGCTTATGGTGATGGGGGAGCCATTTTTACACGTGATGCGGATCTGGCCCATCAATTGAACATGATAGCCAACCACGGACAGCAAAAGAGATATTACCATGAGCGAGTAGGATGTAACTCAAGACTGGATTCCATTCAGGCTGCCATTTTGCGTGTCAAACTAAAGCAGTTGGATCATTACAATCAATCAAGACAACAGGTTGCGGCTTATTATAACCGGGCATTTGCGGGTAATCCGCATATTCAAACGCCCGTTGTAGCACCCTATAGTTCTCATGTGTTTCACCAGTACACGCTGATCATAAATAATGCAAATCGAGATGCACTGGCTAAATACTTGTCAGACAACCAGATTCCTTCTATGATTTATTATCCCGTTCCCGGGCATCGTCAGCCCATGTTTGCGGGCAATAATGATCATTTACCTGATATGCCCATTACGGACTGGTTAACTGAACGAGTTATCTCTTTGCCTGTACATACTGAAATGGAGGAAGAACAATTGGAATGGATTACCCGACACATTAATAAATTTCTTAGTTAAAATATTTTTCATGAAAATCGCTGTTGTTGGAACCGGATATGTTGGATTGGTAACAGGTACCTGTTTCGCTGAAACCGGTAATAAGGTTATCTGTGTTGACATTGATGCCGGGAAAGTAAAAAAACTCAATGCGGGTGAGATAACGATTTATGAGCCGGGATTGGAAAAAATTTTTTTACGCAACCTGCGGGAAGGCCGGCTTCAATTCACGACCAGTTTACAGGAGGGAATAGAGGAAGCACAAATTATTTTTTTGGCTTTGCCTACTCCTCCCGGTGAAGATGGATCTGCAGACCTTCGGTATGTTTTGGGGGTTGCAGACGAATTGGGTGGTATGATGACCGAATACAAAGTAGTAGTTGATAAGAGTACAGTACCGGTCGGTACTGCCGACAAAGTTCATACTGCCATTGCTGCTCGTTACAAGGGTGAATTTGATGTGGTTAGCAATCCTGAATTTTTACGTGAAGGTGTCGCAGTGGATGATTTCATGAAACCCGACCGCGTTGTAATTGGTACTCGTTCCGAACGTGCCAGGCAGATCATGAGTGATTTATATGCCCCTTTTGTTCGACAGGGGAACCCGGTTATATTCATGGATGAGAAATCTGCCGAGTTGACCAAGTATGCAGCTAACTCATTTCTCGCAACAAAAATTTCATTCATGAATGAGATTGCCCAATTGTGCGAACGCATGGGAGCGGATGTTGACATGGTTAGAAGGGGTATTGGAAGTGATGATCGGATTGGAAAACGTTTTTTGTTTCCGGGGATTGGTTATGGGGGTAGTTGCTTTCCTAAAGATGTGCAGGCACTGATTCATTCTGCTGAAGAAGTGAATTACAATTTTAGTATTCTCAAAGCCGTAGAAGCAGTGAATGAGCGGCAGAAAAAACATTTAATTCCGAAGATCCGTCAATATTTTAATCATAATCTGAAGGGTATTCGCTTGGCTTTATGGGGCCTGGCTTTCAAACCCAATACAGATGATATTCGGGAGGCACCCGCTCTGCACCTCATAGAAGCGCTCACTGCTGAAGGCGCCAGCATCATGGCTTTTGATCCGGAAGCCATGAACAACGTGAAAAAATTATTGGGAGACGCCATCCAGTATGCGTCCAATCCTTATCAAGCACTGGAGGGGGCTGATGCATTGGTGATCGCTACCGAGTGGAGTGAATTTAGAACACCGGACTTCGATCGTATATCTAAGACCATCAAAAATAAGGTCATCTTTGATGGTAGAAATTTATTCGATGTAAAGCAGATGAAATCATTGGGGTATCATTATGAGAGTGTCGGACGCGGAACTGATGCCTCCTAAAAAAATATTGGTATGAAAAGAGTACTCATTACAGGCGCAGCCGGCTTTTTGGGATCACATCTTTGTGATCGATTTATTAAAGAGGGATTCCATGTGATTGGAATGGACAACCTGATCACAGGTGACTTGCGAAACATTGAACATCTTTTTCAGTTGCCGCAGTTTGACTTCTATCACCATGATGTAACCAAGTTCATTCATGTCAGCGGTCCGCTTGATTATATTCTTCATTTCGCTTCCCCTGCGAGTCCAATAGATTATTTAAAAATTCCAATTCAAACCCTCAAAGTGGGTGCATTAGGAACACACAATTGTCTGGGGTTAGCCAAGGAAAAGAATGCAACTATTTTAGTAGCTTCTACCAGTGAAGTATATGGCGATCCGTTGGTACATCCACAGAATGAGGACTACTGGGGCAATGTGAATCCGGTTGGTCCACGCGGTGTCTATGATGAAGCCAAGCGCTTCATGGAATCCATTACCCGTGCTTACCATACTTTTCATGGAGTAGATATTCGTATTGTTCGAATATTCAATACCTATGGACCACGCATGCGCCTCAATGACGGAAGAGCATTGCCTGCATTCATTGGACAAGCACTGCGCGGCGAGAACCTCACTGTATTTGGAGATGGCAGTCAGACCCGTTCTTTCTGTTATGTAGATGATTTGATTGAAGGCATTTATCGATTGCTGAAAAGTAACTATACAATGCCGGTTAATATTGGGAATCCCCATGAGATCAGTTTGTTGGAATTTGCTGAAGAGGTGTTAAAACTTACCGGTTCCGAAGTGAAGATCGAATTCAGGGAGTTACCGGTTGATGACCCGAAACAACGACGTCCGGATATTAAACGTGCGAAAGAGATACTGGGCTGGCAGCCGACCATTGATAGATCAAAAGGATTACAAATTACCTATGACTATTTCCGTTCTCTTCCACAGGAGGAATGGAGTAAAAAGCCCAAAGAATTTTAATCTCAATTTTTCTATTCATGCAGGAAGGATTGATAGTGGTAACAGGTGGAGCCGGGCAATTGGGACAGGAATTGCAAGTCGCCTGTCGCGATACATCTTTTTCACATCGCTTCTTGTTTACAGATCGGGGACAATTGGATTTATCTAAGCCGGAGTTGATCGAGAACTTTTTTGTTACCCACCGACCTGCGTATTTTATTCATGGGGGTGCTTATACTGCTGTTGATAAGGCCGAACAGGAAAAAGATCTCGCATTGCTCATCAATGCAACTGCCACCGGAGAGATTGCCCGCTTGTGCCATCAATACAATACGCGGCTTATATATATATCAACCGATTATGTATTCAACGGACAAGGAACGGCGCCTTATGCTGTTGATGCTGCAACATCTCCTGTCAATCATTATGGCTATACCAAGTGGATGGGAGAGGAGTTGATACGGAAGTCTGAGGCATTTGCGGTGATTATTCGTACCTCCTGGGTATTTAGTTCTTATGGACACAATTTTGTGAAGACCATGTTGCGGTTAATGAGTGAGCGCTCGGAAATCAAGGTGGTGAATGACCAACGGGGTTGTCCGACGTATGCGGCGGATCTGGAGGCGGCTGTCTTGCATATTGTTCAAGAGTGGGAATCAGGGAATACACACACAGGCACGTATCATTTCAGCAACAAGGGAGAAATCACCTGGTTTGATTTTGCCAATGCTATTCGTGATTTGGCAGGTAAAAATTGTAAAGTGGTGCCGATACCGAGTTCGGAATTTCCAACCCCTGCAAGGAGGCCGGCTTATTCTGTTTTGGATACCAGTAAGATGTCGGCAGACTTTGGTATAGAACCCCGGACCTGGCAGGAAGCATTGCGTGCATGTTGGCGGAAAATACAATGATGGAGGATGTTACCCCAAGCAGCAAGCTGTTTACTCTTTTGTAAAAGTATATCTGCCTGCCCCTTGTTGTAAGATCAGGTTTTTCTTTTCAGGAATGAATTCTATTTTAACACCCGCTTGGATAAATTGAAATTGGTGTTTTGCAGTGGGCTCGAGTGGAAACGAAGGCTGACCCGACGCTTGTGCCAACAGCAGTTTCCCCTCTTTGCTGATAGTAATTTTTACCGGTAAGGAAGAACTTGAGTAGATGCCAATATATTGATCCAGTTCCTCCGAAGTTAATTCAAAAGAAGTGAAGGAGGGAATTTCAAAAGGCTTATCAAAAACGGCACTCAGAACTGCTATGGAAATATCATTGTTGTTGAAGTTCGTTCCATTGGAGGTAAGAGAGTAACCTATTTTATCCTCCGGGAAATAGGAGAAAACCGAGCTAAAGCCGTCTATGCCACCTGTATGGCCATATCCTTTTTTGTCGTAGAAAGGAATAACAATCAATCCAAGGCCATAATTATCTTTCATACTGGTCATGATTGCCAAACTTTCAGGCTGAATTATTTTTCCATTGAATAATGCTTCGGAAAAACGATTGATGTCGGTTGGATTGGAGACGATGGCTCCTGCTCCGAGGGGTATTGACATATCAGTTTCCGATTCAGCCTTCCAGCCGTTTCTGTAGGAATATGATTTACATTCATTTTTACTGACATCCACCCTTCCTCCTACATACGTGTTCTGTAGTCCGATCGGTCGCAGAATGTTTTTTTGTAGCAGGGAGGGATATGTATCCTTCATTACTTTTTCCAATAAAAA
>JBJTTC010000044.1:0-13007 GCA_046079965.1 Sediminibacterium sp.
CTAGTATAATTTTAGCCGGACGAGTGAAGCGGGAAGTGAAGGAGGAATGGAGCTGAGATTAACCAATCTCCGATTGGCTAGTTTGAAAAGTTTGAATAGTTTGAAGTGTTTAAAAAGTTTCAATTCGTTAAAACAGTTTTATGCAGTTTGATTTAAGTAAACCCATATCAATCGGCAGTGATCATGCCGGCTATGAATACAAGCAATTCATTGCGGACTTCCTCCGCTCAGAAGGATTTATTGTCCGCGACAATGGCACGCATAGCAAAGACTCTGTCGATTACCCCGATTTTGCACATCCGGTTGCCACACAGGTCGAAAGCGGTGAAGCAGCCTATGGAATCTTGATCTGCGGAAGCGCAAATGGAGTTGCTATGACCGCCAACAAACATGCCGGTATCAGAGCAGGATTATGTTGGCTCAATGAAGTGGCCTCCCTGGTTAGACAACACAACAATGCCAATGTAATATGCATACCAGCTCGCTTTGTAAGTTTGGATGATGCGAAGACCATGATCAATACTTTCATGACTACAGCCTTCGAAGGCGGCAGACATGAAAACCGCGTCAATAAAATTGCTTGTCAATCATAACCCGATCTATAAAATGAAAAAACAGTTACTTAGCTCAGCGCTTGCTCTGCTGTCTTTAACAGCTATGGCACAGAAACCGGAAGATGCTGTAAAATATTCTTCTGTGATTACTGCCGAAGGCTTGAAACAAAAACTCACCATCCTTGCCGGACCTGAAATGGAGGGACGTGAAACCGCAACAGCCGGCGAAAGAAAAGCCGCTGCATTCATAGAAGAACATTTCAGAAAAATTGGCTTGAAACCCGGCAATGGCGATAGCTACCGCCAACCTTTCACAGTTTATCAGGATATGCTCTCCGAGAAAAAATTAATGGTCAACGGTAAAAATTACCAGTGGGACCAGGATTACAGCTTTCCCATGTTCATGGTCTCCAATGGCAATGGGAAGTACAACTCTGTAGTATATGTTGGAAATGGTACCATGGAATCGGCTAATAAAATCAATGATTTTGCAGGTATCGATGTAAAGGGGAAATTAGTGCTAGTGGCAGACGTAGCTGCGAACGGCAAATCCCTTAATATGCCTTCCATGAGTAAAATGACTCTCTTAAGGGCTATGGGGGCCGCCGGTTTATTGATGGTTTCGGGAGATTTTCCACGCAAAACACCTAGCCAGCTAAAAGGAAGAATGAGCATCAAAGCACCCGCAGCTACCTCCGGTAACAATGACAATGGATTTATCGTTGGTATGATTTCACCTGAAGTTGCCTCCGCTTTGGTAGGAAGAACTTTCACCATGTCTTTTGCAGAATGGAAAGAATTACCCAAAGGAACTTATATATCAGAAACACAATTAGCTGCCAAGAAAACCACTGAAGCACTGGAAAGCAGCAATGTAATTGGTGTCTTACCCGGAACCGATAAAAAAGATGAATACCTCTTCATCACCGGTCACTATGACCACCTTGGAAAAATTGGTGATGTAATCTGGTACGGCGCAGATGATGATGGTTCAGGTACAGTTTCGGTTATGCAAATGGCAGAAGCATTTGCTGCCGCCGCCGCTAAAAGAAAAGGGCCCCGCAGAAGCATTGCCTTCATGGCAGTTAGCGGGGAAGAGAAAGGACTACTTGGATCTGAATACTATTCAGATCATCCAATCTATTCAATGGATAAAACAACTGCCAACCTGAACATTGACATGGTGGGTCGGGTTGATACAGAAAGAAAAACACCCGATACATTAAATTATGTTTATGTTATTGGTCACGATAAGTTGAGTTCTGATCTTCCAGTAATCAATGAGGGAGTGAATAATTTATATACTCAACTGGTACTCGACTATAAGTTCGATGACCCAAAAGATAAGAACCGAATTTACTTCAGGAGCGATCACTACAACTTCGCCCGCAAAGGTGTACCTATCCTATTCTTTTATGACGGAATGCTGCAAGCCGATTACCACAAACCTACCGACACTGTTGATAAAATTAATTTCCCCCTGATGGAAAAGAGAGTGAAAATGATTTTCCATACCGGTTGGGAAATGGCCAACCGAGATGGTATGCTAAAAAGAGATACACCCCTCAATATGGGTAGTCGCTAATAAAAAAATTACCTCCATAAAAAAGCCGTGTTCCTGAGAATACGGCTTTTTTTATAGAAGGACCGATCTGTTAATGGCCCAACAAATAAGCAAATATGAGAGGTACCACTATGGTAGCGTCACTTTCCACAATGAATTTGGGTGTATTGACATCCAGTTTGCCCCATGTAATTTTCTCATTGGGTACTGCCCCTGAATAAGAACCATAAGACGTAGTTGAATCACTGATCTGACAGAAATAACTCCAGAAAGGAACATCATGCCAGGAAAGATCCTGGTACATCATCGGTACAACACAGATAGGAAAATCTCCGGCAATACCGCCACCAATCTGAAAGAAACCTACTCCCTTGCCGCCACTGTTCTGCCGATACCAATCTGCCAGCCACACCATGTATTCTATCCCACTCTTCATAGTAGATGCCTTCAACTCATTTTTGATAACGTACGAAGCAAAAATATTTCCCATGGTGCTGTCTTCCCATCCCGGTACAACAATGGGTATATTTTTTTGAGCAGCTGCCAACATCCAACTATTAGCGGGATCAATCTCATAGTATTGTTCAAGGTCACCACTCAACAGCATTTGATACATAAATTCATGTGGGAAATATCTTTCACCCTTGTCTTCCGCTGCTTTCCATACCCGGTGGATATGTTTTTGCAAGCGTCGAAATGCCTCCTCCTCCGGAATACAGGTATCAGTAACCCTGTTATAATGATTTTCCAATAAATCCCACTCATCCTGCGGACTCAAATCGCGGTAATGAGGCACGCGCTTATAATGGCTGTGTGCCACCAGATTCATGATATCCTCTTCCAGATTGGCTCCGGTACAACTGATGATGGTAACTTTATCTTGTCGGATCATCTCAGCCAGACTAATGCCCAGTTCAGCTGTGCTCATGGCACCCGCCAAGCTCACCAGCATCTTACCCCCCTCATTCAAATGGGATTCATACCCCTTGGCAGCATCTACTAATGCTGCGGCATTGAAATGTCTATACTGGTGTTCAATGAATTGCGAAATAGGTCCTTTTCCCATAAAAAATGTATTTGAGGCGCAAAGTTAATTTTTTAATCGGCTTTCTGCACTTCCTTTTAAAATCCAATGACCTGTTTCAAAAAGCACGCCTCTATTGTTGTAATTTTATGGCTCCGGTGCTGAAACAAAGCTAAAACCAGCAACCTTGCCGGAAGAAAAATGGATCAGGATTACTATAAAGCATATTATCATCTGGAAAGAAAGCATTGGTGGTTCCTGGTGAGAAAAAAAATCATTGCGGAAAGAATCAGTACGCTGCTGCACCCCCCCACGAATACAAAATCTCTTAATGTAGGTGCAGCAACCGGAGCCACTTCCGATATGCTTGCTGAATTTGGTTCAGTAATGAGCATTGAATACGATGTAGCTTGCACCGAATTCGCCAAAATATACATGACAACCCCTATTGAGCAGGGATCGATACTCGAGCTCCCCTTTGACGCCAATCAATACGATCTTGTTGCCGCCCTTGATGTAGTAGAACATGTGGAAGACCATCAACTGGCAGTGCAAGAACTTTGGCGGGTATGCAACCCCGGCGGGCACATTGTTATCACCGTTCCTGCATACGCATTTCTATGGAGTGAGCACGATGTCATTAACCATCATTTCAGAAGATATACGATCAACGAATTAACTGCCTTGTTTCAAGACTTGCCCGGAAAGATGATTTATAAAACATATTATAATACATTTCTTTTTGTTCCAATTGCAGCTTACAGATTATTGATGAATGGATGGAAGAAATGGCTGGGAAAGTCGTTACAATCGGCAGTCAAATACGATTACGAAGTGCTGGAAACGGGGGGTTGGTTGAACAATATTTTGTATGGAATTTTTCATCTGGACTATTATTTGTTGAAAGCAGGTATTCGTTTTCCTGCGGGAGTTTCCATCATGATTTTCTTCCAGAAAGAAAATAAACCTGCTAGCTAAAAATTTCGTTCATTGCAAACAGGAAGCACTTCCCATACCAATAACTGGCAAGCCTTCTGGAGCTCGAAATCCGAACTCTTCGGTACTGTCATGCAAAAAAATGCTGCGTTTTTTACCGGAATTTTATCGAAGAATCAAATCATCAGACCAGGTCAGCGCATCCTTGATTATGGAAGTGGCTGGGGTTCGTTGGCAATTCAATTAAAAGGTATAGTGACTCATTACCAGGGATTAGATATCTCACAGGCTTGCATTGATACTTGTAAAAAAAAGTTTATTTCGGAAAAGCAATTTCACTTTGATACAATAGACGCTTCAGGTCCCGCCCTGGGTTTACAGCCATTGATTTCGACCCATGAACAATTTGATCTCATTATCATACTAAGCGTAATTCAATATTTTGATGATGTTTCAAAGGTGCAGAATTTATTGTCGGCATGTAAAAAATTGATGGGAGAAAAAAGCAAAATCATTTTAGCAGACGTAATTCAATCTGATAAAGGAATTATGAAGGATATAGTCAGCAACATGAAAGACAGCTTTAAAAACGGCTATTTTCTTTCTTTTATTTTTTTTCTATTCAATGCAAGATTTTCGTCTTATAATCAGATAAGGGCAAAAAATAACCTACTGAGACTCTCGGAAGCTGATCTAGCTAAAATTTGCCAAGAACTAGAACTTCAATATGAACTCATGCCAACATGCACACTTCAACATAGCAGAGTAAGCTATTGCATAACCAATGGTTCCCTGTAACTTCGCGTAGCCCCTGTCGGCATCACAATAAATACTGTTTCATGGTACAGTTTTTTTCCAAATTATTTTCAAAACCATTTTTTCATTCCCAGCGCAACGTTAGTTTGTTGTATCTCATAGTTGCGGTTTTAGTGAGTCTTAAGATTTACTTTTTGGAAACATGGGACAACTACGATTGTTTCAGTGCTTCTTTTGATCATTTGAGAAATTATTTGGATCTATATAAACCATACCCCCTGGAATATCAAACGCTATTTGTGTATAGCCCAAGCTTTGCAGTGCTCATGGGGGTGTATAATTTTTTTCCCGACGGTATAGGGATTATTTTTTGGAATCTTACACATACCATCACTTTTATTGCTGCAATTCACTTGCTTCCCATAGAGGAAAAAAATAAAGTTTTTTTATTATGGTTTTGTCTGGTTGAATTCATCACTGCAGCCGAAAACGTTCAGACAAATGCCAGCGTAGCAGCTTTAATTATGTTGGTATTTGTATTTCAACAAAAAGAGAAAACAAATTGGTCGAGTTTATTTTTCGCGGCAGGCATATTTTTTAAGATTTATGTCTTAACCTCAGGAGTCTTTTTCCTCTGCTTTAAAAATCGATTTGCCTTTGCTATCAAAGTGCTGACATGGTCACTGCTTTTTTTTGCCCTCCCGCTCTTGTTTATTTCTTTTGATCAATTGATTTTTCTTTACGGAAGTTGGCTGGAACGGCTACAAAAACAATCTGAAAGACATTCGTTGAGCCTTTTAGGAGTAATTGATTTACTTCATATAGAAGGCTTTCAGCAAGGATTTATCATTATTGGCGGTGTAATTACTATGTTAGTGGTTTTATTGAAAAAGGAAGTATATGAAAACCTGCATTTTCAACTTCTATACCTGGGAGCCTTACTTATGTTCACGATTATTTTTAACCCTGGTGTAGAGTCTCCTACTTATATAATTGCTGTTCCGGGGGTTGCTCTGTGGTATCTATATGGCCCAAAAAAGATATGGAGAAAATATCTACTCATACTTGTCTTTGTATTTACTTGTCTTTCTCCCACTGAAGTCTTTCCCCGATTCATACGTGATCAGGTATTTAATCCCCTGCACATCAAAACGATTCCCGTAATTGTCGCCTGGTTTGTTTGTATATTTGAATTGCTGAGTTGGAAATCTGTTTCTCCACAAATAAATACTCAAAAATGAAGGTACTCATTACCGGAGCAGATGGTTTCATTGGTTCACACCTGACAGAAACATTGGTGCGCAGAGGCTACGATGTGCGTGCCTTTGTTTATTATAACTCTTTCAACTCATGGGGCTGGCTAGACAACTGTGCTGCTGATGTAGCAGGAAAATTTGAGGTATTCACCGGTGATATCAGAGATCCACATGGGGTGAAAAAAGCCATGGAAGGTTGTGATGCTGTTTTACACCTGGCAGCACTCATAGGAATTCCTTATTCATATCATTCTCCCGATACCTATGTCGATACCAACGTGAAAGGAACCCTGAATGTATTACAAGCGGCCCGTGAACAGAAACTCCAAAAAGTGGTACATACCTCCACCAGCGAGGTTTATGGCACTGCTATTTTTGTTCCGATTACTGAAGACCATCCTTTACAAGGTCAATCTCCTTATTCCGCCAGTAAAATAGGGGCAGACCAAATGGCTTTTTCTTTTTATTCCTCTTTCGAAACCCCCGTTGCTATCATCCGGCCTTTCAATACTTACGGACCCCGGCAATCCACTCGTGCAGTTATTCCAACTATCATCACTCAAATTGCTGCAGGGAAAAAACAAATTCAGTTGGGTGCTACTTCGCCAACACGCGACTTTACTTTTGTTGATGACACTGTTGAGGGTTTTATCAAAGCACTTCATTCCGATGACGTTATTGGAAAAGTCACTAATCTGGGAAGTGGGTTTGAAATCAGCATCGGACAAACAGCAACTACCATTGCATCCTTGATGGGAACCAATGTAGAATTTACTTCCGATAGCCAAAGAGTTCGTCCGGAAAAAAGTGAAGTAGAACGACTTTTCGCAAGCTATACCAGAGCTGAAAAAAGAATGGGCTGGACACCTTTGTATGGTGGAGAAGATGGATTCAAAAAAGGACTAACAAAAACCATTGAGTGGTTCAGCGACCCCAATAACCTCGTACGTTATAAAACCAATCAATACGCCATCTGATGAAATTTACCCAAAGTTTATTGTAATTTAAATCATGAAAAAACAGGCAGTCATACTTTGTGGTGGAAAGGGTAAACGTCTCAGACCATATACCATTGTATTACCCAAACCTCTCATGCCTGTAGGGGAATATCCCATCCTGGAAGTGATCATCCGCCAACTTGCATTGCAGGGATTTGATCAAATTACTTTGGCCGTCAATCACCAGGCAGAATTGATCACTGCCTTTTTTGGAGATGGAAGTAAATGGAACATCAACATCAATTATTCACTGGAAGATGAACCCCTGGGTACCATGGGTCCGCTAAAACTGATTAAAGATATACCGGAACATTTTTTGGTAATGAATGGTGATATTCTCACTGATCTTCCCTTCCGCCAATTCTTTGAAACCCACTTACACCAGTCCGCCACTTTTACCATTTGCTCCCACGAACGGAAAGATAAAATTGACTATGGTGTGCTTGATACGGAAGCAGGTCGATTAACCGGATTCAGAGAGAAACCAGAAACAACTTACGAAGTTAGTATGGGTATATACATGGTGAGCCGCGCTGCACTTGAAAAAATTCCTGTCAACCAAGCTTTTGGATTTGATCAGCTCATGTTGCAATTGCTGAAAGAAAAAGAAACTGTGCGTGTTGAAAAATACAATGGTCTCTGGCTGGACATTGGACGACCCGATGATTATCTGGAAGCCATAGAAAAATTTGATCAGTTGAAAGATAAAATTCTTTATGTCTGATGTGCTGATTACCGGCGCAAGTGGATTCATCGGTAAACCACTTACTGATACATTGCGCCTAAAACAATTTCAGGTAACATTACTCAACCGTCAAAACGGAGATATAGCAGACGCCTCTACCTGGCAATCCTTACCCAAATGTAAATTGGTTTTCCACTTGGCAGCTAGAACATTTGTTCCCGATAGCTGGACAAATCCTACCGGATTCATTCATACCAACACCATAGGTACCCTACAAGCACTGGAATACTGCAGAAAAACCGGCGCATCACTAGTTTATATTAGTTCCTATCTCTATGGAAATCCGGCTTCTTTGCCTATACCTGAAACAGCCCCGATTCATACCCCTAACCCATATGCCCTAAGCAAAAAAAATGCTGAAGATTTTTGCTTCTTCTATCACCACTCTTATGGGGTAAATGTTACTGTGCTTCGACCTTTCAACTTATATGGTGAAAGACAAAAAAAATCTTTTCTCATACCTCAATTAATTAGCCAAGCTGTTGAGCAAAAAGTTTTCCATGTAAAAGACCTGGAACCCCGACGTGATTACCTGCACCTAGACGATTTCATTCGCGCCCTCATTGCCGCAATTCCGCTCAGCGGTCTAAATATCATCAACCTTGGTTCAGGTGAAAGTTATAGTGTTCAAGACATCATCACCACCATTTGCCAGTTAGAGGGGAGGAATTACCCCATCCAAAATGAAAATGTACGTCGCCAAAATGAAATCATGGATACCGTAGCAGATATCAGTGTTGCGGAAAAGCATCTCAATTGGCGTCCGCTCATTACATTGGAAAGCGGCTTAAAAAGAATGTTAGAACATTACCGAACATCCTACCCGGTATAGGCGACACTTTAGAATTTAGCTTTATCTTTGAAGATATGACCCCCCAAGACCAGCGGTCCAGTTTGGCAATTGTAATTCCAGTATGCAACGAAAGGGGCAACTTGCCTGTGTTGTTGGCAGAGTTGGAAGAGGTATGCAATGGTCTTCCCTATCACCATAGTTACATTTTTGTTGAAGACAGCAGTTCTGATGGAACACTGGAATATTTAAAAGAACAAGCCTCGCTTCATCCCCATATTTTTTATATCTCTCTCACCAAAAGCTTCGGACACCAAAATGCACTAAAAGCCGGACTGGATAGGGCGGAAGCGGATGCAGTTATTACAATGGATGGTGATTTGCAACATCCCCCATCTCTGATTCCCGAACTAGTGAAGCAATGGAATGATGGATATGATATTGTCTATACCATACGAAATGACCACAAGGACATTGCACTTTGGAAAAAAAATACTTCCCGAATTTTTTATGAGGTCATCAACAATCTATCAGACATTGATATAGAGCCAGGCACAGCAGACTTTAGGCTGATGGACAGGAAAACTGTTCGTGTCTTTCGCCAGTTCAATGAAGCAGACCTTTTTTTACGTGGCTTGATTCAATGGATGGGATTTCGCCGCACAGGTATCGAGTACACTTCCCGTCTCCGTCAAAGCGGTAAAACAAAGTATTCCTTGAACAAGATGATTCGTTTTGCCTTGCAGGGAATTACATCATTCAGCACAAAACCACTCTATATTGCCGCCTACCTTGGACTATTTTTTTCTCTTTGCTCAGTGATTTTCATTCCTTATTCCGTTATCGGATATTTTTATGGACATGCGGTTTCAGGCTGGGCTTCCATCATTGCAACGCTTGCTTTCTTTGGTGGACTTCAGCTAATGATCCTTGGTATCATAGGTATTTATATTGGTAAAATTTATATGCAGGGTAAGGGAAGACCGCACTACATCGTCAAAGAAACCAACCTGCCATGAAAAACAGGTATGTGCTGCTGAGTTTTGATGTGGAAGAATTTGATATGCCGCTAGAATTCAGACAATCCATTACCATCACCGAGCAACTGGAGGCAGGGAAAAAAGGATTGGATGCAATTGCACCACTGCTCAACAAAAGCAATCTTTCTACCACACTTTTCACGACTGCTTTCTTTGCTCAAACTTACCCGGAAGCCATTCGCAAGCTTTCAACTCAACACGAAATCGCTTCCCATACTTTTTATCATTCCTGGTTCAAGGAAGAACACCTTCTGGAATCAAAAGAAACACTTGAGTCCATTGTTGGTCAGCCCGTCACCGGATTTCGGATGCCCCGCATGAAAGCCATAGACACACAACAAGTGGCCAACGCCGGATATGCCTATGACTCTTCCATCCACCCCACCTGGATCCCGGGAAAATACAATTACCTGCGCGCACCCCGCACCATGACAGCTCTTTCAGGCATTCAACGAATTCCTGCATCTGTAAGTCCATACCTTCGTATTCCCTTATTCTGGCTGAGTTTTAAAAATTTCCCCTATAGCTTCTATAAATATCTTGTCAAGCAGACCTTACAACAGGATGGCTATTGTTGCCTCTACTTTCATCCCTGGGAATTCATTTCACTCAGTGAATTCGGTCTGCCCAAATACACGCATCGAATCGACGGTGATGCACTTATCGAAAGACTAGGCAAACTAATTCAGGAATTAGAAAAAGAAGCAGATTTCATTTCCGTGCGCAATTTTATCGCTGAAAAGAAAAGCAATTAATCCCTTTTCAGGTCATGAACTTTCTAGCACATGCTGTTTTATCGATGAACGATCCCGAAATTCTAACGGGAAATATGATCAGCGATCATGTGAAGGGACGCAAGCAATATGATTTCAGTCCGGATATTCAAAAAGGTATTTGACTCCATCGTGCCATTGATCAATTTACCGACTTTCATCCCATCACAAAAAAGGCAAGAGCAAAATTACATCCCATTGCCGGTCCATATGCCGGGCCGCTGATTGATATCATTTATGATCATTTCCTTGCGCTGGATGAAAAAGAAGAACCTAATGCAGGATGGCATGAATTCTCTGCATCAGTATATACTGAACTTCGGTCGCGGAATGATATCTTGCCTCCCGGCTTCATCCAGATACTACTTTATATGTCTGAACACAATTGGTTGGTAAATTACAGACACCTTCAGCTTATTGAAGCTAGCTTCCGAGGATTAGAAAGAAGAGCCAAATATTTTACAGCAGCCGACGAGGCATTTCAATCACTTCTGAATAATTATACTCATTTTAAGGAATTCTATCAGGGGTTTTTTCCTGAATTAAAGCAATTTGTATCTAAATATCAGGATAGAGTTTCAATGACCGAATAATCATCATTAGTTGCTGATAATCTCTCATCTTTGTAAAAATGATTCTGATGAAAAAAGCAACCACCTGTGTCCACGCCGGTGCCCAGCCCGACCCTTCTACCGGTGCGATAATGACCCCCATTTTCCAAACCTCCACCTATGTTCAGGAAGCCCCGGGAAAAAACAAGGGCTTTGAATATGCCCGAAGCCAAAACCCCACCCGTCAGGCATTGGAGACAGCACTCGCTGCACTGGAACTGGGACAATTCGGACTGGCTTTCTCCAGCGGTGTAGCTGCTACCGATGCTGTTATAAAACTTCTAGTACCCGGAGATGAAGTAATTGCACCTAATGATATGTATGGTGGCACTTATCGTTTGTTTTCAAAAATATTTGCCCCGTTTGGCATACACTTTACCTACGTTGACACATCTGATATTAACAATATTGCCAAAGCAATCACTCCTCAAACCCGACTAATCTGGATTGAAACCCCCACCAATCCACTGATGAGCATCACAGACATCGCAGCTACAGCTCAATTAGCCAAACAAGCAGGCGCATTACTCTGTGTAGATAACACATTTGCTTCTCCCTATCTCCAAAATCCGCTGACACTGGGTGCAGACATCGTTATGCACTCCTCTACCAAATACCTGGGCGGACATAGTGATGTGATCCAGGGCTGCCTGGTCATGAACGACACGACCCTTCGCGATAAACTCTACTTCATTCAAAAAAGTTGCGGTGCCGTTCCCGGACCAATGGATTGCTTTCTGGTACTGAGGGGTATAAAAACTTTGCACCTGCGCATGCAACGTCACTGCGAAAACGGAGAAAAAATTGCTCACTACCTGCGCAACCATCCCGGCATTTCAAAAGTATTCTGGTGTGGATTCAGCGATCATCCCAACCACGCTATAGCCAGTCAGCAAATGAAAGGCTTCGGTGGTATGATGAGTTTTGAACTCAAAGACAACAGACCTGAAAATGTTACCCGTGTTCTCTCATCTACCCACCTATTCTCACTCGCAGAAAGTCTTGGCGGTGTCGAATCACTCATCAATCACCCCGCTTCCATGACCCATGCATCTATACCAAGAGAAGAGAGAATCAAGAACGGACTCACCGATAGTCTCATTCGCATCAGCGTTGGTATTGAAGATGCCGAGGATCTGATAGAAGACCTGAACAAAGCCATCGGCTAAACCCTCTGCCGGGAAGAACCATCTCTTATGACAGCAACCAACAAGAAGCTGAAAAAAATTGAGTTGCAAGTCCTGCTCGATGAAAGAGTAAGCAGATACAACCAAGTCGGATTCATTCCTGCTGATCCTATCAGCATACCGCATCTTTTTAGCCGTCAACAAGATATAGAGATAGCGGGATTATTCGCAGCAGTGTTGGCATGGGGCAATCGAACTACCATCATCAACAAAAGTCGTGAACTGCTGCAAAGAATGGACATGGCACCGTATCAGTTTTGCCTGCACCATTCTTCGGGGGATCTTAAAAAATTATTGGAATTTAAGCACCGTACCTTCAACGATACTGATTTACTTTATTTTATTGGCTTCCTGCACCACCACTTTCAGCAACACAACTGTCTGGAAACAGCATTCATAGCTCCTGCCAACAGTTACCCCGATTTAACCGATCCCACAGAAAAAAGATTGACACTTTTTCACCGATATTTCTTTTCATTGGAAGATACACCCGAACGAACCAGGAAACACATTGCAACTCCGGAAAGAGGTTCGGCCTGTAAAAGATTGAATATGTTTCTGCGTTGGATGGTGCGCAAGGATAAACAGGGTGTTGACTTTGGAATATGGCAACAGATTGCTCCCGCTGAGCTGATATGCCCCCTCGACCTACACGTTGCCCGGGTAGCAAGAAAGTTGGGATTGCTGCGAAGAAAGAACAATGACTGGGCGGCAGCACTGGAACTGACAAAAAAATTACGACAACTCGATCCCAATGACCCGGTAAAATATGA
>JBJTTC010000045.1:0-61184 GCA_046079965.1 Sediminibacterium sp.
AAAAAAGCGGGTTGCCTGCCGCTCAAAATCTGCCGGATCATCGGTGGTAAAAAAGCTTCTGGAGGAAGTGCGGTAACAAAGTTTGGCCATTTCCGGATGCCTTTCCAGGTAGCTGCGCAAACTTTTGGCGACAATATCTCCCTGGGTAACGACCTGTACAGCAGGAGGAAGGTATTGTCGGATCTTATCTAATAATAATGGATAATGGGTGCAGGCGAGGAGTAAAGTGTCGATATCACCGGATTGGCTCAGGAGATGCCGGAGGTGCTGTTGCACAAAATAATCGGCTCCCGGCTTATCATACTCCCCGTTTTCGATTAAAGGAACCCACATAGGACACGCCTCCTGATAAACCCTGCAGCCGGGATAAAAATGATTGATCTCTATCGGGTAGCTATTGCTATTCACCGTTCCGCTGGTACCCAATATTCCCACAGCCCCGGTTCTTGTTAATTTTCCAATGACCTCAGTTGTGGGACGGATCACACCAAGTACCCTTTTCGATGGGTTGATACCGGGTAAATCGCGCTGCTGTATCGTACGCAACGCTTTAGCGGAAGCAGTGTTGCAAGCCAACACTACGAGATGGCAACCTCTTTCAAAGAACCATTTCACTGCTTCCAGGGTGTACTGATGAACTGTTTCAAATGATCGTGGACCATAAGGAGCACGGGCATTATCTCCGAGATAAAGGAAATCCTGCTCCGGCAATTCTTTGACAAGGGATTGTAATATGGTGAGTCCGCCATACCCGCTGTCAAAAACGCCTATAGGTCCGGGTTGATTCATGACTTAAAAATAAGAACCCATTCTTTAAGAAGGGGCTCAAGAATAAATATTTTCAAAAAGTTCTGACTTAGGACTTTGGTTTAGGTGCAGCAGCAGGTGCTTTGGGGGCAGCTGGTGCAGCATAGGGCAAGCCAGTACCACCGGCAGCTTTCCAGGCATCTTCTGCTTCCTTCGGTAATGGTAATTTCAATTTAATGGCTACGCGAATAGCCAGGTTGTCAAGCAATGGTGGGTTTACATAAGGAGAGAGGGCGTCATTTTTCAGCACCAACGTGTACTTCTGCTCAGCAATCACTTCATTAAGGGCTGTAAGAATTTTAACACGATAGGGCTGTAACAGCTGCTCCTGCTTCTGACCAACCACCTCTTGAGAATACTGCTGCCAGTATAAGAGTTTCTGGCGGCTCTTGTTAAGGTCAGCCAGTGCCATTTCGCGGGCTTTAGCAGGCATGGTAGCTGAATCTTTTTTGAAAAGACTGTCCTGACGCATGAAGGTCTTGTACGTATAATCATACTCATCTTTCAACGAATCCTGCTGGAAAGACTCAAGCTCCTGAGAAACTTTATCAATACCGGGCATCAGACCCAAAACCAATTGCTCATCGAAATAACCGATTTTAACCGGCTGCTGTGCCTCCGCTCTGGCGGCAGAAAAAAGGGCGGCTGATACCACCAGACACAAAGTAAAAAACTGCTTCATTTTTAAATGATTGATTATGAAAAATTTGTGCATTTATTTTATACCAAGCTCCTTCAAAACCTCATCGCTTTTGTCTAGCTTGGGGTCGGCAAAGATAATGGTTATTCCTTCACTTTTGTCGAGAATGAAATCATAAGATTTTGAGATGGCCAGTTTTTGAACTGCGTTATAAAGCTTGTCCTGTATGGGTTTTACCAGTCGCTGGCGCTCTTTGAACAGGTCTCCTTCATATCCAAAACGCTTTTTTTGGAGTTCCCGAAGTTCTTTTTCGCGAACAAATAATTCATCTTCTCTTTTTTTACGAAGTTCTTCCGTAAGCATAAACTGCTCCGCTTCGAAGTTCTTGTACATTTTATCTAAAATGCCCTGTTTGTCATCAATTTCCTTCTGCCATTGCTCTCCTATCAATTGCAATCGCTTGTCGGCTTCTTTGTATTCAGGAATTTTATTCAGGATGTACTTGGTATCAATAACGGCATACCGTTGTGCCTGGGTAGAAAGTGTAAGAGCACCCAGGAGTAAAAAAAGCAACCATGATTTTTTCATAACCTTTTTTTAGTGTGAAGAAAGCGGTTGGTTGACCTAAGGAAGACAGTAAATTAATTTTATTCCGGCTCAAATCCAAGCATGAATGTAAACCGGGCTGCATCTTTCAGGGCACCCCCCGGTCTTATCCTATCCAATCCTATGCCATAATCGAATCCAAGCAGACCAAACATGGGCAGGAAGAAGCGCATGCCCAGACCAACCGACCTTCTGAGTCGGAAGGGGTTGTACTCTTTCATGGAATACCAACCATTGGCTGCTTCGAAAAATCCAAGCACAAAAATGGTACTACTCGGATTGAGACTCAATGGATAACGCATCTCCATGGTGTACTTATTGAAGATGGTAAAGTATTGGGAAGCAAATTGCCTGTCGGGATTAATCGTTGGGTTGGAATTATCGTAAACCGGATAACCGCGGTGAGCAATAATGTCGAAGCCCAACAAAGCAAACTGATTGCTTAAGCCGGCATCTCCCACCTGGAAACGTTCAAAGGGTGATGAGGGAGATGAGTAGCTATACCTTCCCAAGAAGCCAAATTTAGCTGCAAGCCGCATCACAAGTTGCTTGTTGCGCTCTTCTCCGTGCGGGCGACCAAAGGGAATAAACCACTCCCCGTTGAACCGCCATTTGTGGTATTCAATCCATTGATACGGCTGGTCTTTGTTGATGTTCTTGTTGAACAATGAATACGGAGGTGTCAGCGCCAGACTCAGCATGAAATTAGAACCGGAACGCGGGAAGGTTGGGAAGTCAACAGATGAACGCTGCAAGGCAATACGCAGGTTCAGGTTGTTAACTATACCATTATCGAACCCGGGTAGGTTGGTCGGGTCAATGGCATAGTTCTTCAATTTATACCGGGTATAGTTCAATCCTGTTGACAAAGAAAAGTAGTCATCCGGCCACTTCAACTGACGTGATAAAGAAGCTGTAGCTCCGGTTGTAGAGAGATAGCGCTGATCGGCAATATTCTGATTAAATACGCCTGTCAGTGGATCGAATGTTTGTCCAAAGCGGGTATTATATACACTGAAAGTAAGTGCATTTCTTTTTTTACCTCCCAACCAGGGTTCAGTAAAAGAGAAGTTATAACTGCGGAATGCCTTACCATTGCTTTGAACCCGAAAAGTTAGTTTTTGTCCGTCTCCCATGGGCAATGGATCCCAGGAAGTCTTCTTCCAGATATTTCTTAATGAAAAATTATTGAAAGAAACGCCTAGTGTTCCGGTTAGACCAATGAAGCCTCCCCAGCCCGCGCTTAACTCGAGCTGGTCGCTTGATTTTTCCACTACCCCATAATTGATGTCCACCGTTCCATCATCAGGATTCGGTACCGGTTCGATTTTAATCTTTTCCTGATCGAAGTAATTCAATTGAGCGATCTCACGCTGTGAGCGAACCAAGTCGGTACGACGGAATTTTTCACCGGGTACCGTTCTTAACTCACGGCGAATAACATATTCTTTGGTCCGGTCATTTCCGGTGATGCGAATGTTTTTTATGGTGGCCTGGGGACCCTCGATGATCCTTAATTCAAAGTCAATCGTATCATTGTAAACAGCTGTTTCCACGGGTTCTGTTCTGAAAAACAGATAGCCGTCATCCTGATAAAGTCCGCTGATATCGCCTGACTCAGGTCCGGCACCGCGTCCCAGCTTTTTATTCAGGATCTCCATGTTATAGATATCTCCTTTCTGGATACCCAATACCGATGAAAGCAGGGAATCTGAATACTTGGTATTACCCCGCCAGCTGATGTTTCCGAAATAATATTTTCTCCCTTCATTCAACTTCAGGTCAATGTTGATATTGCCCCTTCCTGTGGAATAGACAGTATCTTGTTCAATCACTGCATCACGAAAACCAAGGGAGTTGTAATAATCAAGGATCTTGCCTTTGTCATCGAAGTATTTGTTCTGATCAAATTTTGCAGAACTGAGCTTGATACGAACATACGGATCCAATACTTTTTTTGTTTTAGAGAAAGAGAGGAACCCTTGTTCCTTGAGGTATGCCTCAAACGTATAATTTTTGGGCACAACTATCTGACCCTTATCCTGAACGGGGAATAAGGTGAGCCTGGATTTTTCTTTGGTGTCTTTGAGCTGTTTTTTCAGCTTAGCGTCTTCAATTGTATTGCCTCCGAAATTAATGTTGTTGATTTTTACTTTGGGGCCCTTATCAATAACAAAGTCAAGCGCGAGGGTATTTTCCATTGCACTGTCTTTGTTCTCCACAATTTTTACCCTTGTATCTCGAAAACCCTTGTCTGAATAAAACTTCTTGATGGCTTCCACTGCTGAAATCTTCATATCCTCGGTGACCACCCGATTGGGAACCAGACCCGTTTTTCCCGATAAATCATCGGTCTCGCCTTTGCGCACGCCCTTGAAGAAAAAGCGGGATAATCTGGGTCTTTCGGTAACGGCGATTTCAATGTCAATATTCTTTCCTTCCAAACGGGTGATAAAAATTTCAACGTTGCTGAAGTACTTCTGGGCCCAAAGTTTATTGATGGCCTTTGAAAAATTGTCTCCGCCAGGGATGGTTACTTCGTCTCCCGGATTGATGTTGGCAATTGAAATAAGCAGATTTTCATCGAAAAACCGGTTGCCCAAAACCCGTACATTGGCAATTTTATACCGCTTGGGGGTTTTCTGATTAAAAATATTCAGCAGGTCTGCATTGATATTGGTGATGGAAGTGTCTTTTCCAGAGGTTTCCTGGCTCTGAACGGATAAACTACCCAGGGAGGTCAAAATCACCAGTAATAAAAATCGGAGGGGTCTGGGCATCAGAACATTTTTTTCCCGTGTCGGGTTGTGGTCCGACACCGGGTACAGCAGTTAGTTGAAAGATTTAGGCGGGGCAAGATAACGGGAATAATGAAAAGTCTTTGTTAAAACCCCCCCTATAAACGGAGTTATTGGGCTAAAAATCATAGCGTTCCAGCCTCCTGCTGTACCTGCTGGCCGGTTTTGCCAAATCGGCGCTCCCGCTGTTGATAATCTATGATGGCTTCATACAGATTTTCCTTCCTGAAATCAGGCCAACGGGTGGGGGTAAAATAAAGTTCAGTGTAGGCCAGCTGATACAGCAAAAAATTACTGATTCTATACTCTCCGCTGGTTCTGATCATCAGCTCAGGATCGGGAAAAGAATGAGTGGCAAGGTGCTCTTGGAATACCTGCTGGTTGATTTCATCCGGCGCCAGCCGCCCAGCTTTTACCTCAATAGCCATGGATTTGGCCGCCTCTGTCAATTCCCACCGACTGCTATAACTCAATGCCATCACCAGATTCAGTCCGGTATTGGTTTTGGTCAGGTCAAGTGCCTCTTGCATTTCAGCCCTTGCTTTTTCAGGCAACATAGAGAGATCGCCGATAACATGAAGGCGTATGTTGTTTTTATTCAATGTGGGCACCTCCTTGCGAATGGTCTCAATCAACAAATGCATCAACCCCTCTACTTCCTGTGCAGGTCGATCCCAATTTTCTGTGCTAAAGGCATACAGGGTCAGGTATTCCACCCCAAGTTCTGCTGCACCCTCCACTACATTTCTAACACTCTCTACTCCGTGGTAGTGGCCGTAAAGTCGGTCTTTCCCCTGCTCTGCAGCCCATCTTCCATTGCCATCCATTATAATGGCTATGTGCTTGGGCAACTTTTGCCGGTTGATCTGACCCTTCAGCCCCTCTTCCATGATCAAAAAAGTTTAAGGGTGCAAAGTTAACAAAAACAGGTCTTACCAAAGCCATATAAATGAAATCCGAACAGAGGTAATCCGTTAGCGGTTGCGGGGGGAAGGCGGACACCGGTAGGTTTCGAGGTTAAATGAAATACCCACTTTAAAGCTGGCATAAGAATCAGGCTGAAGACTATTTCCCCGTTGACGACCCTTGGTTCCAATGGTGACCCCCGACTCGTAGCTCCGATCTTGCAAAAGAAAGGCAGGCGTTGGAGTGCCATCGGGTAAGGGGGGAAAGGCATCCGGGACATAAACCCCACTTACATCATCCAGGTAATCGGTATTGGTAAACCGGTAGGTGAATTCAGCAAACACATTAAAACGGGTATCAAATGCATATTTCACCCCTACTGTAAAAGGAATACACAAAGCGATGGGGTTGTAAAACTGCAGATCCGGATACTGCGTGCTTCCTTGTCCCTCAGTTCCCAGCGGACGAAGAAAAAATTTCTGTCCCCCCAAATATGCATACGGATCATATGAAAAAGCCCCGATTCCAAGTCCCAAATAAGGTGTGAAGGAATACCCTTCAATACCGGGACGGAAATTGAAAAAATTAAATTCCCCCGTCAGGGAACCCTCCCAAACTTCTGAATTGAAACTAAGGTTTCTGATTTGTTGAATCGAGTTTTTGCTGTACACATCCGAATACCCGAGTTGAAGGTACTCCCCGGAAAGCCGAAGGCTAATATACCCTCCCAATTGTTTCCTGAAAAAGAAACCGGCAGCAAGTTTGGGTCGGTTAATAGCGGCATTCGAGTTGATATCACCAAAATAATGTCCTGCACCTACGTGTATGCCAACTTCTCCCTGGTGCACGAAACTGCTATAAGGTTGAGCAGTTGCAGTAAATGCTCCTGCCAGGAATAGAACAGGGAAAAGAATTTTTTGATACATCATGCCGGAAAGGCTTAATACTTCTTGTAAAAAAACAGCAAATTTTGTTACGATAAATGTTAATTTCTCTTGTCCAGACCCCAAGCCAATTTGGTTCTCAGGGTAGAAAGGAAGGTGTTTTCACTCAATCTCACCAGATGAAGGCAAAATTTTTCTTTTCTTACTGCCAGTTGGATGTTCTTATCAACAATTTCTCTGCGGGCATCCAAAGCACAAATGAATAGTTCAGCCCTACTTTCAATTTCAAAGGAAATTACATTGGTATCCGGAACCACTACTGAACGAACATTCAAGTTGTGGGCAGCTACCGGGGTTATGACAAAGCTGGAGGAGTCCGGAAACAAAATTGGACCGTTGCAGCTCATATTGTAGCCGGTTGAACCGGTTGCAGTCGAGACAATCAATCCATCTGCCCAGTAGGTGTTCAGAAACTCTCCATTGATGTAGGCATGCACTTTGATCATGGGTGAGGTATCACGTTTATGAATGGCGAACTCATTCAATCCAAACGGGGTATCACCAAAAAGAGGTTTATCTGAATCCAGGTGAATCAAGGTACGCTTATCAATGATATAGGTTCTGTTCACCAGGGCTTCGACTGCCGAGGAGAGTTCCTCCCGACTAATGCCGGCCAGAAAGCCCAATCTGCCAAAATTCACTCCGAGAACAGGAATTTTCTTATCCCGCACCAGGCTGACCGTGTCGAGCAGGGTGCCATCGCCTCCCAAACTTATCAGGCACTCTAAATCTGAGGGTAGATCTTCCGATAGCAGGAAGGGAATCAATTTGCCATAACCGGCAGTCACCTCATTGAACTGAACCAACAATGGCTGATAAATGTGGATGCGGACAGCATACCGGGTTAGTGCTTCCAGCAAGAAACCAAGGTGCGATCCCAGTTCATTGTCAAGCCCACGGCTATATATCGCTACTTGCATGAGAGAAAAATTAAAGCGGGGTATCGTCAGAACGGAAAACTTTTTCCGGACAGCCTACCCACCGATTAAAAATCATTGCGGCTATGTAAATATACACCATCTGTGCCCAGTTGATTCATGCTGAACTGTATTTTGAATACAAAATCATAAATGGAAACAATATCTATTCCTATGCCCCAACTGCGAAGCAGGGTATTGTTAAGGGTATTGGTGGGATGGGAATACCTGTTGTATGCATACCCTATATCGGCAAAAGTTTTCAGAAAAATTCTGATGGGAATTCGTTCATGGGCTTTCCAATTGGCCGGATTTTTCAACACGACAGAAAAAAGATGTTGATGAAAAGTGGTTTTCAACATACCGGCAGCTGAACCATCAATTACATTGTATTCCAGCCCCCTCATTTGTGCATAATGATATCCGAGCAGGCGTTGATTAAAAAAAGCATCGTTGACCGGGGCTTTTAAAATACCAACTGCCTCCAGGTGCAAAAAACGCTTTTCTGCCATAAAAGGGATAGTATAAACCGCTCTGGCAGAAACTTGCCATAGATCGAGGTTTTTCTGTATCAACCTACTGTAGAGATTCGCCTCAAGCATCCAGCCCCGGGTAGGGTAAGGAATATAATCTACATTGTAATACTTGAATTGATAATTAAAATCTACG
Source organism: Sediminibacterium sp. (assembly GCA_046079965.1). Taxonomy (GTDB): domain Bacteria; phylum Bacteroidota; class Bacteroidia; order Chitinophagales; family Chitinophagaceae; genus Sediminibacterium. The sequence goes on from JBJTTC010000045.1 coordinate 8,288, forward strand.
AACTGTGCACCGGTTCTGCTGGAGGGAAAATATCTTGGATTCAGTAATAGTATGGTATCATCGATGTGCTCACGATTATAGGATACTCTGAAATAATGTCGCTGCCGAACATCGGGCCGATAAGAATAAGTGGCTTCAACCCGGAAGTTTTCTCTGATAACATTGTCTTTTCTAACGAATACCTGCTTGTTGTCTTCCGTTATAAAATTCAGTTCTTTTTGGGTAGAATACTGCAAACCGATATTTATGCCCTTGGTCAACTTTTTATCGATAAAGGGCAGCTGGTACCTGAAACTTATTTGTTGATTGTATCCGGTGATCAACCATATATCAAGGTTGTCGTTCCTCCCGGTGAAATTGTTTTGTATAAATTTCAATCCGTAATTCACGCGATCAAGGCTGCGTTTTTGATCAACCCACCACTGGTTGAAATTTCGATCAATGAGTTTAAAATAGGGCAACGGAAAAAGATACCATCGTTCTTTTACATCAATAGTTATCATAGCCTGTCGGCGATCTGCCTCACGAATAAATGTGCTCACATATACTTTTACATCTACAAAAAGAGTTGTATTCATCAACAAGTCCCTCGCCAGTTTTAATTTCGCCGGCAGCTCATTCGCAAGTAGCGAGTCCCCTTTTTGAAAGGGAACCTCCCGAAAAATAATCATCGGTCTTGTCTTTCCATTGCCTGTAATCATTACGTCATTGATCGTTACCCAAGCAGGCTCCGCCACTGAATCCATAGAGGTAATCTCAATTTTCTCTTTGGCATTCGGCTGTGCAAAAAGATGAAAGGGGAAATGACAAAAGAGGAGAATCAAACAACAAAATTGAAGCAGGCGACACATAGCAAATTACATCATGTAAGGGGAATTGCCGGCTGAATCCTTCTGACAATTATACATTCAGATATGACAGGAGGTGCTGATAATTTTCCTGAAGCTCCTGCTGGTCATCATCTGAACCCTGTTGGTATGAAACAATATATCCATATCGTTGCAGGGTACCGACTGCTGCATGTACATCGGTTCGACTAACCCGAAGGGAAGCAATTAATTTTCCTGCCTCGAGCCGGGTATTCAGGTGAAGAATAGACAAATCATTTGTTTCAAGCAATCGGTTGATCTCTCCCAAAGAAAATTTTTCCGGGTCTGACTCAATCACCAAGATTCCCTGCTGCTCACCCGCTTCTAACCAGACAGCCAATACCCTGACCATTTCTTCTGCTGTGACAACTCCGCACAGTTGACCTTCATGAACAACCGGTAAAAGTGAAAGTGAATGAGCTGCCAACTTTTGTAACCCATTGGTAATAAAATCTTGCTCCCTGCAAAAAACCATTAACAGCTGTTGGCGGATTGCTGACAAACAAGCATCTGATGGAAGATCCTCCAGCCATTCTTTATCAACCAGCCCCAGATAACCTTCTTCCCCCACTACCGGCATGTGTTTTATTTCCATCTCCTCCATCCAGTCCAAAACTTTTTCGACTGAATCGGTTGTGCGGGCAACCGGAAAATTGGCTTGAAGAATTTGGGATAACAACATGAATACAAATCAATATTATCAACATTAAGAAGGAGAGGAGTGCGACATTTTCATTTTGTTCAAAAACTGTTCCAGGATTGTATTGAATTCTCCCGGTACTTCCATCATGGGCGCATGACCGCAATGGTCAATAAAATGAAGCTCACTGTTCCTGATCAACTTGTGAAATTCCTGGGCTACAAAAGGTGGGGTAATAATGTCATTGTTGCCCCAAATGAGAAGGGTAGGTTGATTGATTTGCTTCAATTCATCACCTAGGTTATTGCGAATGGCGCTTTTTGCCAAAGAAATGATCTTAATTACCTTCAGCCGGTTGTTGGTGATGGAGAAGACCTCATCTACCAACTCTTTGGTAGCAACAGAGGGATCATAAAAAGTAAGTTCCGTTTTCTTTTTTATGTATTCATAATCCCCCCGCTTCGGGTAACTATCTCCCATTCCATTTTCAAATAATCCACTGCTGCCGGTTAAGATCAAAGAAGCAATTCTTTCAGGATGCTTTAAAACATGAACCAATGCAATATGACCACCCAAAGAATTCCCCAAGAGATGAATTCGCTGATAATCCTGCATCTCAATGAATTTGTGTACATGTTTGGCCAAACCGCCAACAGTAGTATGAAAGATATCCAGATCAAATAAGGGCAACAATGGTATCACCACCTTATGGGTATGGCGAAATTTTTCGATGAGGTGACTGAAATTACTCAGTGCGCCAAAGAGACCATGCAGAAGGATCAGCGGCTCTCCTTCCCCCTCCTCCACAAAGTGGAATTTATTCTTTTCCTTGATCTCGTATGTCATGATTGCCGGTTCTGATGAACCTGCCATAACAGCGTTGTTGCCAACAGCAGGGATTCAAACGAAAATAGTGTATTTTACTTGAATATAAGGAAAGCACACCAATGTTGTTGAATAGTTAACCTGGTGGTATCCCAGAGTCGAATTAACCTAAACTTCCCGCCAGTTCGTGGAAGATTTGAGTTGATCAAAATAGTTTGATAATTCAATGAAGATTCCTTTGAAAAAGGGCAACAATTTACCCAGCCAATCCAATATCAACGGACCAAGTTGCCGGATATAAGGGTAACTAGATGACCCCTTGATCATATCTGGTCCTATCATTTCAATTTTTTCCAGGTAGAACAAAAGGGTACTGAATAAGGTGCCGTATAACAAACAAAATACCAATATGCCACCTACTTTATTTAGCCAGCCAAGCAACAATGCCTCTACAAAAGTCTGTAACAGGTTGGCTACAAGTCTTACAACCAGTATAACCGCCAGCAATACTGCAAGAAAAGAGAGGAAGGGAAGCCAGGAACTCTGCCATTGCAGCTGAACGGCTGCCTTCCGGGCGACCCATGCTGATAACTTAATGGCAACCGCCAGGCCAATGAGAATAGATAGAAATGAGAAAACGCCTACAATAAGCCCTTTGTTGTAACCTCTGTAAATCGCAAGGATCAGAACAATGGCTAGAAGGACATCGATGACCATGCGTTAAGAATTTGTCAGCATATTCTTTACCAGCGATGCAATCACTTTGCCATCTGCTTGTCCGGAAAGTTGCTTGGTAGCCAACCCCATCACCTTGCCCAAATCTTGCATTCCGGCTGCTCCGGTCTGTGCAATGATTTCTTTCAGCTTGGCCACCAACTCCTCTTCGCTAAGCTGAGCAGGTAAAAACTGGTTGATCAAGTCAATTTCTTCCTGTTCTTTTTGGGCCAGGTCAGTCCTGCTCTGTTCCTGAAAAATTTGTAGTGAGTCTTTTCTAGACTTTACCATTTTCTGCAACATTTTCAAGGCTACTTCTTCTGTGAGTTCACCGCCAGCACCCGGCTCTGTCTTGGCTTTGATGATTTCAGCTTTGATGGCTCGAAGTCCACGAAGCATGGCTTCATTCTTGCTTTTCATGGCCTCCTTCATCTTTTCCATCACTTGTGCTTCCAAATTCATATCTGATAATTTTATTTGTTTTCGGCAATTTGTGTGGCACGGAATTTTTTATAAAAACTCCGCGCAAAATCTTTCATGTCATTGGATAATTCTTCCTGTCGGGTTGCCCTCAGGTAGGTATCAGCCATGCTCATCAAATTTTGATAAAAAAAATCAGCCATTTCATCTACCATCATATCTTTCGTCCACAAGTCAATTCGAAGGGCAGACTTGTCTGCACCATCCCAAAAGGCAACCATCAAAGATTTGGCTGACTGGTCCATATTGGCGGTACTGTCGGATGCTTTCCAGCTTATGTGCTGGGGAACTTTATTTTCATCCAGGTCAATCTCTATTTGAATGGTTGATGTTGGCATAAAATTAAATTACCGGCAAAAGTACATGGTTTGTCACGATTTGGCTGATTCGCCCTCGATTCTTTTGGAGGCGATGTTCGCTTCCAAAAGCCTGTTCAATTCGGCTGCAGTCTGCTGCCAGCTAAAAAGTGTCGCCTGATGACACCCCTCAAGAATGTTCCTGCTTTTCAATGATTCATCTTTGTACAATTGCAGGCATTTTTGATACAAGTCCTCCGGATCTCCGGCTTCAAAATACAACGCCGCCGCTCCCCCGGTTTCTATCAGAGCGGGTTGTCGACTCGCTATAACCGGAACCCCCGCCTGCATGGCTTCAACGATGGGTAATCCAAAACCTTCCAACAGGGAAGGATAAATCAATGCATAGGCTGCAGCGGTAAGTTGATACAATGCATCCTCAGGCACATATCCGGTAATGATAAGTTCATCCCGGTATTTATACGTGCTGATTTTTTGCTGCAGCGATACATTCTGCCATGCCCATCTGCCGGCAATCACCAGTTTCATGTTGCTTTTTTGCCAGCTCTTGAACAATGAAAACGCCTTCAATACTGTTATCAAATCCTTCCTCGGGTGAATGCTTCCTGCGACTAAAAAATATTCATTTCCTCCGGTGTATTTGTTTTTTATCTCGATTTTTTCCTCCCATGTCAGGGGTTGAAATCCCGGGCGGGGAGCCCCGGGGAGGAGAGAAATCTGTCTGGACTGTAAAAAAGGGAAAATCTGTCGCAGGTCATTGCGCGTGGCGGAAGAAACACAAGCCAATAAGTTGGCTTTTTGTAGTGCCTTGCCTGTAAACAACCGGTAATGCCAGCGATGGTACCAGGGAATGGCAGCCGGAAGACGGAAGGGTGCCAGGTCGTGTACGATGGTAACCTGGGGGGGGTTCACCCAAAAAGAAGAAAAGCCATAGGGTTGTAACCAGACATCTGCTTCCCATTTACGAACCTGTCGGGGGGCTGTGAAATGGTACCAAATTGCCTGAGAGAGGGGATGTCTGGTTGCTGGACCTACAAAAAGATGGGTGATACGGGGATGTTGCAGAGGTAATGCTTTAATTGGCCGGTCGTATAAAAACAAAAAACTGTGTTGGGAGGATTGCTCCACCAGCTTTCGCAACAACTCAAGCGAATAATGTCCATACCCCTCCAGCGGACCGCTGTTCAGAAAAATGCCTGTTACCGCTATCCTCATGGCACAAAAGTACTTCCAGACACCCAGGTTACCGAATAATTCAAATGATTTGGGTTCACACAAAAAAAGAGAGTTTTTCCACGCCCGTTTTCTATGCTATTGAGATGTAATTAGTTGTTGTATTTTTAACCATGCGAAAGAAGCCTCAACAGCTCGATTTATTTGATGCGGCCGGAACAGAACCCGAAAAGAAGAGAGAAGTCGCTCCCTTACCCCCGGCTCCGACTAATATTGCCAGTACCGTGGTTCTAAAAGTGCCTAGTCCACCCGCACAGGTATATGCGGAAAGTATGGTAGAAGAAAAAGTTGCTCCAAGATTGATCAAAAAAAGACCCCTACCCATCAGTACGGGAAAAAGAGGACGGAAATCTTTTCGTGACATGGATGCGGAAGTTGATCTGATTGCAGTTCCACCGGATGACGTGTTAAAGGAAAAATTGTATTATCCAATCAGTGAAGTAGCCGGGTGGTTTCGGGTGAATACCTCACTGCTTCGCTTTTGGGAAAATGAATTCGACATCATTCAACCAAGAAAGACGCGCAAAGGCGATCGTTTGTTCCGGGTAGAGGACATAAAAAATCTTCAGCTCATTTATTACCTATTGCGTCAAAGAAAATTTTCAATTGACGGAGCGAAAAAATACCTGGAAGCGAACAAAAAAGAGATTGACAAACAGTACCAGCTGATTCAATCCCTGAATCGATTTCGCTCTCTTTTACTGGAATTAAAAAGCAGGTTAATCAGTTAGGTTCACCAAATTTAGTTCTTCTCAAGCATGAAAAATCTCACATCCTTTATATCCACCCTTTTCTTAATCGCAGCTGGAATATTAATGTCAGCCTGCTCCTCAACAACCATTCCCTCTCGACCCTCTTACCAAATTGTTTCGGATTCAGAAACAGTCGTAATGAAGGGCGTACTCAACAGAACAACCCTGGAAAAAGAGGTTACCTTTACATGGATGGCGGAAAACAGAAAATATGGATCCGCTGATGCTGGTGCAGTAAAGGTTTTCGGTGAAAGAAAAGAAAAATTTACGCTGTTGATTTTCATCGGCACCTGGTGCCACGATTCTCAAAACTTATTGCCTGTTCTTTACCGTCTGACAGATAAAAGCGGATTCCCCGATAGCCGCATCAAAATTGTTGGAGTGGACAAAAACAAGACTGCTCCCCATAACTGGCACCAAATTTGGCAAATCACGAATGTGCCCACCTTTATCGTATTGCAGAACGGAAAAGAAGCCGGACGGGTAGTAGAATATGGAACCACCGGCAACATAGAAAAAGAATTGGCAGCAATTGTAGCAAAGTTGCCCTAAATCAGCCATTTGATTCATTCGTTAGTTGCACTGTCAAGCGATTGCTGGCAGCAGCCAACTGAAGACCTCGCTTCTTTAATTCTTCTAATAACAAAAGCAGTACAACTTCCTTGGTTTGATTGTACAGTGCAATGGCTTCTTCTGCAGAACTAAAATATTCTACCAATATCACATGGGCATTTTTTCCGGTATCTGTAACATACATATTACACAATTCAATTCCCTTCTCTTGTATGAGTTGCGGCAGGGTACCGGTAAATTGAGCCAGCTGTCCGGTAGTTGCCGAAAGATCCAATTCAAGCCGTATCTCTGTCCTACGCTGACTCCGCTGGGTCAGGTTATCAATGATGTTATCAACCATTTGTTTGTTGGGTACAGTAATCAGTGTTTTGTCGGGAGTTCGAATGCGGGTACTGCGCAAGCCAATTTTTTCAATCGTTCCGGTAAACTGAGCCACTTTTACTTGTTCACCGGTAATAAATGGTTTATCAAAAAAAATGATAAATGAGGCAATCAGGTTTTCCATGCTTTCACGGGCTGCCAATGCGATGGCCGCCCCCACAATGCTTAGTCCGGTCAAAATACTTCCAATTTCTTTGTTGAAAGAAAACCGGAGAATGAGGAGAATACCGATGAGCAATAAAATAACCTTGAAAAAATCTTTGAAAAATATGATGAGCTGGTTGTCGGATAGATCGGAGGTTTTACTGGCTTTTTCTTCCAATATGAGCGCTATGAAGTCAACCCCTCTTCTGCACAGCCAAATAAAGGCAATGATGAGCCAGCCAATGAATACAGTCTCTACCATATCCTTTGTGGTAGTGTGATATATTTTGATGTTAAGTGCAGCTGGGAAATTCAATCGAGCCAATGAAATAAAGGCAACTACCGAAAAGAGAAAATAATCGAGGGGCTTCAGAACCAAACCCAGGAATGACTGCCTCGCTGCATCTTGCTGAAGATTTTTTGATAAAACCCGGTACAAGGATTTCGCGAAGAAAGACGATATGAATCGAATCAACAACAGGGCAACCAGACAAACCAACAATACCCATAAATAATCACTCACCGCATTGCTGAGAATGGTCTGATTAAAAAGTTGGCGCATAAAAGGGAATTAATGAGCGTTCGGACGTATCAATTGAACATCATCACCATTGAATACTGCATACGAGAAATGACGAATCCAATCCCCCGTATTGATATATCGGCTCTTTTCTTTCAAAGAAAAGTCAATGGGAAAATGGCGATGACCAAAAATAAAATAGTCAATGGATTGTTGCTCAAGTTTTCTGTAGCAATACTCTATCAGCCATTCGTTTTCGGCTCCCAGAAAATGCTGGTCACTACTGCCGGTCGCCTCTCTGCTGGTGCGACTGAAATACTGAGCTAAGCCAATACCTACATCAGGATGCAGTTGCCGAAACATCCATTGACAAACCGGATGACGGAAAATTTTTTTGAGTCTTTTGTATCCATGATCACCCGGACCTAATCCATCTCCATGCCCTATGAAAAATTTTTTGCCGCTCCACTCGAAAATCTTGGGCTCGTGATATACCCGAATGCGAAGTTCATTTTCAAAATAACCCCGCATCCAAAGATCGTGGTTGCCTGTAAAAACATGGATGGGAATGCCTTTGTCACTCATCTCTGCCAATCTTCCCAACAGCCGGGTATAGCCTTTAGGAACTACCTGTTTGTATTCAAACCAAAAATCAAAAATATCTCCGAGGATGAATAAACTATCTACATCTTCTTCGATGGCATGCAAAAATTCAACTACCCTTTTTTCTCTGGGGAGACTCTGAGCAAAATTGGGAGCACCCAGGTGAAAGTCGGAAATAAAATACATTTTCTTGCCCGGTGCCGGTATCATGCCTTCAATTTTTTTTATGTTGAAGATATTCCAATACATCACCGCTGGAAACGACAGGATTGCCGCTCACATCACCCGCATACCAATAAATCCAGGCAGTCGAAAAAACTTCTCCCTGCTCTACTGTTACCAAATCACGCCGATAGAGCGCCGGCTTTTCCTCCTCTGCCTGAACGCCCTCATAGTCATCAAGCTGTGCAATGGCCCAATCCCATTCATCTGTATTTTTGATTTGATACAGCTCACCAACAATATATGTTCCCGGACCCTCCGGATGGGCTACAGGGTAATCGCCGGTATCATACAACGTTCCCCTTACCCGAGCCGGACCAAGCGGATGAAAATAACGGCTGATGTATTGATAGGCAGGATGATGAAATCCGCTGCGTAGCGAACCATAAACAAACAAAAGATGTGTAGCCGGCGATGCCATGACAGCGCAATTATTCTTCTATTAAAAAACAAAATACTTCTTTCGGACCATGAACACCCACTACCAATGTCTTTTCTATATCAGCAGTGCGGCTCGGACCGGTTGCCAGGGTTACCATAGAAGGGTATTTCTTCCCCTGTTCAAATAATGCTTCAAGACCATCAGCAATATCAGTCTTCACTTGATGGGCATGAGCGATACAGATATGAACCGGCGCATAGACACTCACTGTTCTGCCACTGACATTTCCGCTGCCCAATAATATAGAACCGGTTCTTGCCACAAGGTAGTCACATCCGGTGATGGCAGCATCACAACTGGCTAAACCATCGTGATACTCCGGGGCATAGCCACTTGATTGTAGCAGATGGCGAATATCATTGTCACGGCAGTATAACTTTTTCCATTCCCTCATTTCAGCCAATGTCTTGAGTTGCTCTGCTAGCTCGGCAGGACTGGAGCAGTAACAGAACTTTCCCTGTAACGCAGTGAACCGCTGGGCAAATTCAAGAATAGGTTCCTGTGAGAGTGGATGAAAATGGTCGCCGGGTAAAGTTCCCGGAAAGGGAACAGGCACCGGTTGCTTCAGTGCCTGTTTGATTTTCTTTAAAATATTTTCTCGTGCGCTATTCGGCATAAACACTAGATAATATTGGAAGACTCTTCCGGATTGGTTTTATTGGGGCCGATGGTATGTTCACCTAAGACCTCATCATTTACCAATTCAGGTTCGATGCTCACCGGCTTTTTTTCCTCAAAAGGACGTTTGCCAATCAGCTGCTCAACATCGCTTTTATGAAGCACTTCACTGCGGAGCAATTCCTTAGCGAGGATCTCTACTTCATTTTTCTTTTCCTGCAGCAGTCGAAGTGTGCGATCATACGCTGCATCAATAATAGCTCTTACTTCCTCATCAATCAGTTTTCCGGTCTCTTCGCTGTAGGGCTTGGTGAAAGTGTTTTCATTAGCAGGATCGTAAAAACTTACATTGCCTACCTTGCTATTCATTCCATATGCTGTTACCATGCTGTATGCAATGCGGGTAATTTGTTGCAGGTCGTTGGCGGCACCGGTTGAAATCTTTCCGAAGAAAACCTGCTCGGCCGCCCTTCCGCCCAGGGTCATACAAATTTGATCATTCAGCTGTTCAGTGTTATATAAATATTGTTCAGTAGGAGTGTACTGTGCATACCCCAAAGCAGCCGTACCACGGGGTACAATGGTCACCTTGAGTAGGGGATACGCATGTTCCAGGAACCATCCACATACCGCATGACCGGCCTCATGATAAGCAATTACTTCCTTTTCATGCGGGGCAATGATCTTATTCTTTTTCTCCAAACCACCTATTACCCTGTCTATGGCATCCTGAAAATCTATCATCTCTACAGAAGCTTTTCCTTTGCGTGCTGCTATGAGTGCCGCTTCATTACATACATTGGCAATGTCTGCGCCGGCAAATCCCGGAGTTAGCTCTGCAAGACGATGTAAGTCGAGCTTTTCAGAAGTTTTAATGGGCAACAAGTGTACTTTGAAAATCGTTTCACGACCTTTTACATCCGGCTTGTCAATGGAGATCTGACGGTCGAATCTTCCGGGACGCAACAAGGCAGAATCCAATACATCGGGGCGATTGGTAGCAGCCAGAATGATGATGCCCGTATCCCCGCCAAATCCATCCATCTCTACCAGCAACTGGTTCAGGGTGTTCTCGCGCTCATCATTGCTCATGATGGCATTTCTACCACGAGCACGACCTATGGCATCGATTTCATCAATGAATATGATGCATGGTGCTTTTTCGCGCGCCTGCTTAAACAAATCACGAACCCGGCTGGCACCAACCCCTACAAACATTTCAACGAAATCACTTCCACTCAGACTAAAGAAGGGAACCTGTGCTTCGCCGGCCATGGCTTTTGCCAACAAGGTCTTGCCCGTACCGGGAGGTCCTACCAGAAGAGCCCCTTTTGGAATTTTTCCTCCGAGGGAGGTATATTTCTTGGGATTTTTTAAGAAGTCAACAATCTCCATTACTTCCACCTTGGCTTCATCCAAGCCGGCAACATCAGCAAACGTGATGTTCACCCGCGCTCCTTTATCGAATAGCGTGGCTTTAGATTTACCGATGCTAAATATGCCTCCCGGACCTCCGGCACCGCCCTGTCCGCCCATCTTGCGCATCATTAAGACCCACACAGCAACTAACAGCAATATAGAGAAGATGGTATTGAACAACGGACTTGTCCAGTCCTGGTCTTCTACTATTCTTTCCTTTACTTCGGGGAGGTTGTTCTTTTCAGTTGCCTCCTTCATGTTCTCGCGGAAAGATTTCCAATCAAGAACCTGGAATTCAAACAATGGTTCCTTGGCTTTTTCACGGATAACGGTTTTCTTCAGCTTAGCTACGTAGTATTCTTTTTTCAGGCTATCAGGTTGAATGAAAACACGAACCCTGTCTTTGTTCTTAACCAACTCAATCTTTTCAACATCACCTTTCAACAGCATTTCTTGCATGAACTCCTGCTCGGTAACGGTAATCAAATCGGGAGAGAATTTTCCCAGACTGGCAACCAATAGCAAAACTGCTATGATTCCATAAATTACATACAGATTGATTTTTGGTCCCTTCTTTTGTCCTTCCGGAGCCCCGCCTTTTGGGGGCTTATTTTCTTGTTGCATATGCAAAGCCTCTTTTACTCTTTTAACTTAATTTATTCAATGCTCTCCATGTTCCAAAACGGAAGCATCGCTCCACATTTCTTCCAACTTATAAAACTTTCTCGATTCCGGATGCATTACATGCACCACAACATTCACATAATCAATCAATACCCATTGCAATTGCTGCCTTCCCTCCTGCTTGTAAGGAAATTCGCCGCAATCTTTTTTCACCCTATCTTCTACCTCATCACAAATTGCTTTGATTTGGGTGGTACTGCTGGCTTCGCAGACAATGAAAAAATCGGCGGCCGCCTCCTGAATTTTTCTTAAGTCCAGACTTACTATTTTTTCACCCTTTTTATCTTGAATCGCCCGCAAGATGGATTTAAAAATTTTTGACTGGCGGGTGAGGCGATGGTTGTTGTTTCTCTTTCGACCTTGTAAAACAGAAAGTGTTTCCAATAAATAAAAATTTTGTTCGACATATTTGGCTTCCCGAAACCGGAAAAACAGGTTTTGAAGCAATTCTGTCTCCCCGGATTGTACCTTTACAAAAATACTACTTCTTTGTTACCCTCCGCTGTTAAAAGTCATATTGGCACACCGTTCATCCATTTAAACGAAATAGATAGTACCAATAGGTATGCCAGAAACCAAATTGACGCCAATCTTGCTCAACACGGAACGGTTTACCTGGCAAACCATCAAACCCGGGGCAAAGGAAGACTTGAGCGAACCTGGATAAGCGAACCAGGGAAAAACATCTTGATGTCGGTGGTTTTGAACACCTCCGGTCATAAAAACGAAGAGACGCCAATACTCAACAGGTTGATTGCACTCGGCTGCTTCGACTTCCTACATCATTACGCAGGAAATGAAACCAGCATAAAATGGCCCAATGATCTTTATTGGCGTGACAGAAAGGCAGGAGGTATTTTAATTGAAAATATCTGGCGGGGAAACAATTGGTCTTGGTCAATAATTGGCATCGGACTCAATATCAACCAAGACAAATTCCCAGAACAAGCAGCAAAAGCGACCTCGTTGAAATTGATAACGAAGCAGGAATTTGACATTGAATTTTTGGCCAGGCAACTTTGCCGTTTATTGAACGATAGGCTTTGCGATTGGACGGACGCCAAAGCACCCGGTGTACTGAAGGAATACAATGCCCACCTTTACAAAAAAAATTGTCAGGTCACCCTGCAGGTTGACAATAAGAACATGGTCTGTACGCCATTAGAAGTTACTGCAACAGGTGAATTGATGGTAAGCAATTCCGATGGCGCTATCATTAACCTGCGCGAGGCAAAATGGATAGATTAAAAAATAAATATGGAAAAAATTCGGCTCACTCAATTTTCTTCTGCCTCCGGATGCGGATGTAAAATGGCTCCGGCGGCGCTTGAAAAAATTTTACAGGATAGTCGCACCGGATCAGGATTTCAAAATTTACTGGTAGGAAATGATAGCAGTGATGATGCTGCTGTATTTGATTTGGGAAACGGAAAAGGACTTATCAGCACAGCTGATTTTTTTACGCCCATCGTTGACGATGCTTATTATTTTGGAAGAATTGCTGCCGCCAATGCCATCAGTGATGTTTATGCCATGGGCGGCACCCCTTCAATGGCACTGGCCCTCCTTTCATGGCCATTGGAAAAACTAGGCACCGATTCAGCACGCGAGGTTTTAAGAGGAGCGAGAGATGTTTGCGCAGAAGCGGGTATCCCGCTCGCGGGCGGACATAGCATTGATGGTGCCGAGCCCATTTTTGGCCTTTCTGTCAATGGCATGGTTGAACTTTCAGACTTGAAAAAAAACAACACGGCAAAAGTGGGCGACTTGTTGATGCTGACAAAACCGCTTGGTACCGGCATCTTATCCACTGCACAAAAAAGAGGTGCCCTGCCACAGGAGCGGGAAGAAATGCTTCACAGACATTTAAGCTCACTCAATTCAATCGGAACAGTTCTTGGAAAACTACCCGGCGTTCATGCGATGACCGATGTAACCGGATTCGGTCTTCTCGGGCATTTGATTGAAATGGCGGAAGGCAGTGGTTGGGGTGCCAATCTTTATTATGGTACCATACCAGTGATAGAAGAAGCGCGGGCATACCTGAAAGAAAGAATGATACCCGATGCAACATTCCGCAATTGGAATGCTTATCAAAACAAGGTCTCATTTGCCTCCGGTGTCAATGTAATGGAAGCTTTTTCTTTGCTGCCCGACCCACAAACCAATGGCGGCTTATTGATAGCGATAGCGCCCGAAACCTGGAGCCAGGTTCAGGAGATTGTACTCAATGCGGGACTAAAGATTTCGAATGAGCCCATCGGAACCATCATTGCCCCGGGAGAAAAATTGATTCAGGTACTTCCCTGATTCATTCCGGTATGGCGGATTATAATATCAAGTTGCTCCAGTTTTTCAACTGCTCCAATGGCAATTCAGCCACCAGCTGAACTTCTGGAATGGTCTTTACCTGTTGGCGAATATTCGACACTACATCATCAGTACTCAGATCACCCCGAACCAACCATAGAAAATCCATGTGTTTGAATTCCGGCAATAAATATTCTCCCTCGTAGTGATTGTGGTACAGCAAATGCTTGAGCGGACTACCGGAAAAATGAGATTCATACACAGAGAAGTAATAGTATCGCTCTTTTTTCTTTAGGGGTATCTCTTTTTCAGACATCATCCTAAAATCATACCCTAACTGGCGGTTGAGTGACAAACAAAACTGGTAACACTTGATGGAAGCAGTTATACCCAGCAAACAGGTATCTGAAAAAAAGTCGTCCTGTATGCCTTCTGTATCAAGCTTCAACTTCATCGACTGGCTTTTTAAAATTGTACCTCCATCACCTGTTCTTCCGTTCCACGTTTCCAACGCAGAATGGTCTTATCGCCTTTTTTGAATTTACTCAGTGCCTGCATATAAGATGAAACATCTACAAATTTATAGTCTCCCAGTTGTAATAGAATATCCCCCGCCTTTAATCCAATTTTTTCTGCCAATTTACCCGGACTAACACCATCTAAACGCATTCCGGTGCCTGTAAAACCATAATCGGGAATCACTCCCAGGCTCACAGTAAAACCGCTGCTCCTGCCCATTTGAGGTTCGCGGGTTTTGGTAAAGGGCAGTTTGCCTTTTCCATCTGTTGACTCAATGATCCGGTAAACAAAGCGAACAATCTCTTCCTGCCCTTCATAGTTGATTTTATCCCAATCATCTGTGGATTTATGATAATCCGGGTGACTTCCTGTAAAAAGAAAAAGAACGGGAATGTCTTTGCGATAAAAACTTGCATGGTCACTGGGTCCGCTGCCCGTGCTATCTATCCGTGTTGCAAGAGAGGCGGAAACAGTTGGCAACACATCAGCCCAAACCGGCGATGTTCCATATCCTCCAATGGTCAACTTGCGGGAAGTGTCGTAACGACCAACCATGTCCATATTGATCATATAATTGGGTTGAATTGGAATCGTCGGATTGTCCAACCAATATTTACTTCCCAGCAATCCCAATTCTTCTCCTGAAAAATGGAGGAAAAGATAGTTGTTGTTGGCCGGGGCAGACTTTTGAAGCAATCTTGCTAACTCAATGAGGGCAGCAGTTCCACTTGCGTTGTCATCAGCCCCATTGCGAATGACATGTCCGGTATCCAGTGCATTTTTATCTTCCCCATACCCCAAATGATCATAATGGGCGCCCAGTACGATGGTTGTTGCTGCTTTTTTATCGATGAATGCTGCCACATTGCGTCCCTTTCTCTTTCGATCTGCAAATGAAATTTTTAACTCCATCTCAAGTGTGGCAGATGGGTCGCTGAAATGAACCGGTAGCGCTGAGCGGTTGATATAGATGAGTGGAAGAACTGCTACGGAGCTGCTGTCGAACTTATTGTATTGTATGTTATCAACGATGGAAGAATTGTTGTAAACCAATAAAGCGGTGGCGCCTTTTTGTTTTGCTTTGGATGCCTGGTCACGCAATGCTGCATGTATGTCGAAATGAGGATTGCCGGCATTGGATTCCAGTAACTCCCGGATGTCCCAAAACCAGGGTTCTCCTGATTCACGCAAAGCCATGGCCGGAGAGGCAGTAAGATGGGTACCCGGACTGTACGGAAGGGGGAAATAATCCTTCATCAATTGCAACCGGCGACCATTTACTATAAAGTGAGTAGTAGAATCAGGAAGCTTTCCTTCCTGAACAAGGAATTCCTGAACGAAGTCTTGTGATCCGGCGGGCGATATGCCCATTGCTGTGTATTGTTCAATTATATACTGCATGGCTTTTTCTTCCCCCGGCGTTCCGGTTCTTCTTCCTTCCAACCCATCATCGGCAAGAAACTTAAGATGGCTTTGTAAAAAAGTAATTCGCTCCATTCGGGCGCGTTCTTCCGCTAACCGCTTTTTTTTCTTTCCCTGTGCGTTGGCCAACAAAGGAAGCAATAATAGAATCCAAACGTAATTTCTCATGAGGCAAAGGTAGGGCAACCTGCTTGGGAGAGGAAAAAAGTTGGGTTAAACAACTCTAAAAAAAGAAACCGATTCTCTTCCCGATATCGTAACATTTGCCCGGCTTTAGCTGCTACTTTTGCACAAATTCGGCCCGGCTTGAACAACCAGCAATTACATATTGCCCTGGTGGGGAACCCCAACAGCGGAAAATCTTCTCTTTTCAATGCCCTGACCGGACTGAATCAGCAAGTGGGGAACTTTCCGGGTGTGACCGTTGATAAAATGGTGGGAACTGCCCGGCTGGGGAAAAATACAGAGGCAAGCATCATCGACTTGCCGGGAACTTACAGCCTCTATCCCAGAAGAGAAGATGAATGGGTGGCCTATAAAGTGCTCATGGGAGCAGACCAGGAAGTAAAACCAGACTTGGTATTGTTGGTTGCAGACGCAAGTAACCTGAAAAGAAATCTTCTCTTTTGTACCCAAATCATCGACCTGCATCTGCCGGTTGTCATGGCTTTGACCATGAATGATCTCGCCATCAAACGAGATATTTATGTAGATGTGGCCGGATTGGCAGCCGCTTTGCAAATTCCGGTGGTGGTGGTGAACCCGAGAAAAAACAAGGGGCTGACTGAATTGAAGAAAGTGTTGCTTGAAACGGCGTCCGGTTCTTCTGTACGAATAGCGCCTCCATTTTACGATGCCGGCAAAATTGTTGGTGCGCCCATCAAGGATGTGAAAAACACGGTACCCGGAATCAGTGATTATACCGCCCTTCATTACCTGATTCACCACAAATCTTTGCAACTCCCCATCCATCAGCAACAAGCCATCGAGAAAATTGAAAAAGAACATACATTCAATTCGGTAAAAACCCAGGCCGAAGAAATCGTTGACCGCTTCGCGCGCATTCGGGAAGTGATGAAAAAGAATGTGACGGAGCCGCATCCCGCAGAACAAAAAAAGTTTTCAGAAAAATTAGACAGCATTCTCTTGCACCCATTTTGGGGATACCTGATTTTGGTGGTGGTATTGTTCGTTCTATTTCAAAGTATTTTTTGGGTTGCGCAATACCCTATGGATTTCATTGAATGGTGTTTTCAGCAAACCGGAACCTGGCTGGGTAGTCATTTGTCTGCCTTTGGCGGATGGAAAGACCTGCTCATCAACGGCGTACTGGCCGGCCTCAGCGGCATATTGGTTTTCGTACCTCAAATCATGATACTTTTCGGACTCATCACCATGCTGGAGGATTCGGGCTATATGGCACGGATAGGTTTTTTAAGTGACCGCATGATGCGCAAGGTCGGACTCAACGGCAAAAGTGTGATGCCCGTCATCAGCGGATTCGCCTGTGCGGTTCCCGCGATCATGTCGGCTCGCAGCATTGAAAACAAAAAAGAACGACTGCTCACCATCCTGGTAACACCGCTGGTTAGTTGCAGTGCACGTCTCCCTGTATATACGATTTTGATTTCTCTGGTAATTGATGATACGTATTATTTTGGTTTTTTAAGCCTGCAGGGGTTGGTGATGATGGGCTTGTACTTGGGCGGATTTTTAATGGCCCTGCTCATGAGTTTTCTCCTCAAACATTTTATCCGCATCAAAGAAAAAAGTTTTTTCATTCTTGAACTACCCATTTACCGACCCCCGCGATGGAAAAATGTTTTAATTACCATGGTTGGAAAAGCAAGAATTTTTGTCACTGATGCAGGAAGAGTAATCATGCTGATTAGCCTCATCCTCTGGTTCCTTTCCAGTTATGGCCCGGGAAATCAAATGGAGAAATTGGAAAGCAAATATGAACGGCTGATACAACAGCAACCTCAGCAAAAAGATCAGCTCACCAAGCAGTGGTCTACTGAAAAGTTACAAGAATCATATGCAGGCAGGTTGGGACAAGCCATTGAGCCCATTATCATGCCTTTGGGATTTGACTGGAAAATTGGCATTGCACTCATTACTTCTTTCGCAGCGCGGGAAGTGTTTGTAGGAACAATGGCTACCCTTTATAGTGTGGAGGAAGATGATGATTCCTCTCTAAGAGAAAAAATGGCTGCTGCTACTCATGGGAATGGCTCCAGAGTTTACACCCTCCCGGCTGCCTTTTCTCTGCTCATTTTTTATATGCTCGCCATGCAATGCATGAGTACGCTGGCCGTGGTAAAAAGAGAAACCAAAAGCTGGAAGTGGCCCATGATCCAACTGGGCTATATGACCGCACTGGCTTATGGGATGAGCTGGCTGGTATTCCAACTCTTTAGTTAATTATAATATTCCCAGAGATATTGACTGATGCGGCGCGTTAATTCCCATGCCTCATTGCGGGGCTCCCAGGACTTATCTACATTGTTGTTGGTACATATACAAAAAACATAGCTGCACTTCTTACCATTGACAAACAACAACTCGCTTCTGCTGGCATCCACTGCGCCACTTTTGCTCGCAATGAATACATCCGCCGGCAGTCGCGAAATCGCTTCTTCATCCCAATAATTACGGCTCATCAATCGTAGCATTTTTTCACTTGCTGAATAGCTGACAACTTCATGTCGAATAATTTTTTCTAGCAGTTGGCCCATCTCACGCGGGGTGGTCTGGCCCCAGCCCCATTTTTTTCTTTGCTCAGTTCTGCCGGGTGTTCGGCTGTTTACCCGAGTATTGGGCAAGCCCAAACTATCCATCAGCTCATTGATTCTTGTGCCTGTTCCGGCTAACGACTGCAGCCAAAGGCTGGCGGTATTATCGCTCATGGTCAACATCAACATCATTACCTTGCTCAATTCAATTTTTTCATTGTTCTTAAACGACCCCAGAATATCTTCCCCTTCGTACAAGAGCGAATCTTTGTATATCAATGGTTGATGATAATTCAATGTGCTGTCTTCCAGCTTGCGCATGATTCCTGTAAGGATTGGGATTTTAACAAGGCTGGCAGTAGGAAAAACAGAATCAGCCTGAATGGCTACCTGTTTCCCTGTTGTAAGATCATGAACATAAATGCCAATATCACCTCTAAATTCGGCGATCATTGATCGCAGCTGTTTTTCAAGGCGCCGGTCATTCTTCTGTGCTTCAACGGAAAACATGCTTGCAACAGCGAGCATTAACAAGAAAAAATGTTTCATGTTTGAATGGTGATTGGCCTACTAAGATACTAACAGACCAACAACAAGCTTAGAAATAGTTAGCTGCGTTGTGCCTGCGGGCGAAGGATGGGCGATCGACGCAAATAGGAAGCATCAGGACTATAAATGAAAAAACAACTGCCCTCTTTGATGTGATCGATAATTGGTCGGGTGAGCCGGGGAGGAATGGCAGGACAGCCCTGGCTTCTCCCAACAAATCCCTGGCGCTCAGCAACCTGATCACTAACATAATCTGCTCCATGAACGACAATTCCACGATGCAGTGCATTGTCATTGATGCCCGATTCTTCTCCATGCAATCGCAAAGAAGTACCATGTTTGCCCCGGTAGGTGTCTTGGGTTACAAAAAAGCCGAGACTTGACTGATTCGAGTTGGCTCGATTAGAAAACCGCGTTGGAATTTCTTTACCGGAATTCCTTCCGTGAGATACATACGTATTGAATAAAAGCCGACCGACCTCCAGATCAATCACAAACATTCTTTTTTGTCCTGACGGCAAAGAAAAATCGAGTATAGAAAGAATATTGTCTTTTCTGATTTTTCCCTCTTTAAGCAGTGCGTTCCAGCCATTCAGCGCGAAAACAAAGGCTGATTTCGAAAGACCAAGTGCCCCCAATCCCAACTGCTCATACAAAGCCAATTTACCGGATGGGTCATTGGATTTTATCGCTGTAAAGTCATTGCCCCGCAAAGGAATGGCAGGAGGTAATAACAATATGATAGCCGTCAACATTACCGAGCCAATCATCACTGCCAATCTTCTTTTCCTTACATTCATGTCCATTTGCTTTGCGACGAGCCAGACTCCCTCCCTCAGGAAAAACTCAGTCTTTAACGTCAGGCGAACAGCAAATTTACGAAAACCTGGTGGGAGAGTGGGAAAGAAAAGCCTGTTTAGAGGGTTTTTAACAAATGGACCCGCATGAAAATGCAGGTCCGCGATTGCTTACTACCAAAAACCAGAGGTCAAGGGCGGAATCGAACCGCCGTCCGGGGTTTTGCCGACCCCTACCTTGCCGCTCGGCCACCTGACCCTTATAGGCATGCATTCAAAAATTGCTCCGCCTTGGAGAAACAAACTTAAACCAAAATAATTAGTCTACCAAATTTATAGACTTTATCATCGGCCATTTCTTCCCATTCCTCCTTTCGCCGTTCAAGCTGGTTCATCAACCTCGGTTCAGTTGCTTCCAAATGCGCATTCGCCGGAAGACCTGTGTATAAAAAAAGACAGGGGGCTTTTCGTTCTTTGTCCTTTTTTCCTGCTACAAGCGTGTAACTTGCGTGCATGGTGAATTATTTGTCGGGGTTGAATGAACAACAAAAAGAGGCGGTACAGCACATCAATGGTCCGCTGATGATCATAGCCGGAGCGGGCAGCGGGAAAACCAAGGTATTGACAACGCGTATTGCGCATTTGATGTACAATGGTGTAGATGCATTTCATATACTGGCACTGACATTTACCAACAAGGCGGCTGCAGAAATGAAAGAGCGAATTGAGAAAATTCTTGGTAACAACGAAGCGCGCAATCTTTACATTGGAACCTTCCACAGCGTTTTTGCCCGCATCCTGCGGGCGGAAGCAAGACACCTCGGCTATCCTGCCAACTTTACCATCTACGATACAGAAGACAGTCGTTCCGTTATCAAAACTGTTATCCGAGAGATGGGATTAGATGACAAAGAATACAAGCCGGCTGCGGTTGGAGCTCGCATTTCATGGGCAAAAAATGCCCTGATTTATCCCGATGTGTATGCCGAGGAGCCGGCGATCCAACAGGAAGATGCAAGAGCAAAAAAACCGGAAATTGCCAGAATTTATGCTGCTTATTGTGATCGTTGCTTCCGGAATGGCGCAATGGATTTCGATGACCTGCTGTTAAAAATGTTTGAATTGCTCAGCAATTTTCCCGATATCTTACACAAATATCAGCATAAATTCCGCTATGTACTTATCGACGAATACCAGGATACCAATCCGGTTCAATACCGCATTGCCAAATTGCTTGCGGCCGTTCATGAGAACATTTGTGTAGTAGGAGATGATGCACAAAGTATCTATAGTTTCCGCGGAGCTACCATAGAAAATATCCTTCAATTCCGAAAAGACTATGATGATGTCCGGCTCATCAAACTGGAACAAAATTATCGCAGCAGTGCCCACATCCTGGATGTAGCCAATGAGGTCATCAAAAGAAACCAGGGGCAGATAAAAAAAGAGTTGTGGACAGAAAACATATCCGGTGAATTGATCAGGTTGGTTCGCACCATGACCGACAACGATGAAGGAAAAATGGTTGCAGATGCCATCCAGGAGCAAAAACTCCGCTATCATTTTAGCAACAATGATTTTGCCATCCTTTACCGAACCAATGCCCAAAGCCGATCCTTTGAAGAAAGTCTCCGCCGCATGGGAATACCCTGTAAAATTTATGGGGGCGTTAGCTTCTATCAGCGCAAAGAAGTGAAAGACCTGCTTTCCTACTTGCGGGTTACCGTGAACCCTTCCGATGAAGAATCGCTCAAGCGAATCATCAATTATCCGGCGAGGGGAATCGGAAAAACCTCTGTAGAGAAAATGGTAATTTTCGCCAACGAGAACAGAATTTCATTGTTCGACATCATGTCTAGAGCGGCTGAATTCGGATTCCGAGCGGGAACCCTGCAAAGCATCAGCAACTTTGTTACCATGATTCGTTATTTCCAAAGCATTCTGACCAGTAAAAACGCATATGATGTAGCCAATCAGGTTGGCAAACATTCTGAACTGGTTAAGGAATTGTTCAACGACAAATCCGCAGAGGGGCTCGACAGATACAATAACCTGCAAGAGTTGCTCAACTCCATCAAAGAATGGACGGAAAGTCCGTCAAATGATGATGGGGAACTGGGTGATAAATCATTGGGATCATATTTGCAACAAATCGCCTTGCATACCGACGCCGATGATGACAACCAACAAACCGATGTAGTGAAACTGATGACCATACATGCCGCCAAAGGGCTGGAGTTTGAGTGTGTGTTTGTCGGTGGGATGGAGGAAAACCTGTTTCCGGGTATGATGAGCATCAATACGCGCGAAGACCTGGAAGAGGAGCGGCGTTTGTTCTATGTGGCCATCACCAGGGCCAAGCAAAAATTATGGCTGAGTTATGCCAACACCCGCTATCGATATGGTCAGCTGATTCAGAACGATCCAAGTCGATTCCTTGAAGAAATTCCTGAAAAATACCTCGATAAATCCTACTCCGGAGCCAACACCAGAGCCATGGCTGGTTGGGGTGCCAACCGACCGGCCTTCAACAGAAACGGAGGGTGGGGTGACTACAACGATCTGCCATCGAGCCAGGGTAATGGAGCAAGAAAAAAACCAACCGCACCGGCATCGCCTTCCTACATCGCGCCTACTGCTCCGAAAATCATAGAACACCAACCTTCTGCCGACTTTACCCCCAGCGACACTTCGCGGCTGGAAACGGGACAAAAAGTTGAACACCAAAAATTTGGATTCGGCAAAGTGACACGCATAGAGGGATCTGCCCACAACCCGGTAGCTACCATAGTCTTCGAAAACAACGGAGAAAAAAAGATCATGTTGAACTATGCCAGACTGCGGATCATTGCTGATCCCAGCTAGTTACCTGTCTTTTCGAAATCCGAAAAAAGGCAGTGGCAGCAGCTGTTGTAAAACCTTTGGCCTCCCGAATTGTTTATCTTTGCATACCTCAACCAGTTTTATATGATTACCACCGGCAATCCAGTTATCAGCATTTATACGGAAATGACACCCAATCCGGAGACCATGAAGTTTGTTGCCAACAAATTACTTTATCCGGGCAAGAGTGTAGATTTTGCCGAAGAAAGCCTGGCAACCCCTTCGCCATTGGCCAAGGAATTATTCAGCTTTCCTTTTGTTAAAAGTGTCTTTATCGCCAGCAACTTTGTAACCCTCACAAAAACTTCAGAAACTGAAGACTGGCAAGATGTGATTCCGGCAATCAAGCAATTCCTGAAAGAATACCTTGAAAATGGCGGGATTGTAGTAAACGAAGAAGAACTGGCACAAATGCAGCCCATTGGTGGAAATACTGTTCTTGCCGATGATGATGACATCGTTAAACGAGTGAAAGAATTGCTTGAAAATTATGTAAAGCCCGCGGTTGAAATGGACGGGGGTGCCATCCAATTCAAAAGCTATGAAAACGGTGTGGTTAATTTGATGCTACAGGGAAGCTGCAGCGGTTGTCCTTCTTCGATGATTACCCTTAAAGCCGGCATTGAAGGAATGATGAAGCGGATGATACCCGAAGTAAAAGAAGTAGTAGCTGAAGCAGAATAATACATAGCTTGCTGAAGCCGGCCAATCTATCCCTGCTTGTCCTTATCCGAAATATACTATTCTTTTTACAGCGGCCTTTTACAAACAGGTCCCCTCGAATTCATCGCTGTCATAGCCGGAATTATTAGTGTTTGGTTCAGTCGAAAAGAAAGTATTTGGGTATATCCTACCGGCCTGGTTAATACAACCATCTATGTTTTCCTTAGCATAAAGAGTCATCTGCTGGGCGAAGCAAGCGTTAATCTCTATTATACCATCATGAGTGTTTATGGTTGGTGGCTCTGGACCAGAAAAGACAACTTTTCGGGAACCCCGATGATTCGCATCACACATAATTCAACCAAAGACTGGCAGCAGCAATTGGTTTTTTTTATTGTCGCTTACTTTTTACTCTTACTGGCTTTGATATGGGCAAAAAAAGCATTCGCCCCGGAAGCCATCCCGCTAGCAGATGCTTTTGCCTCTGCAACTGCCTATACAGGGATGTGGTGCATGGCTAGAAAAAAGGTGTCAAGCTGGTATTTCTGGATTGCTACCAACCTGGCTTCCATTCCCTTATATTTTGTAAAGGGGTTTATGTTTACCAGTGTTCAATTCCTGGTGTTATTGGTATTGGCCATCGCGGGCCTTATCAGCTGGAATCAAAAAGCAGCAAGGCAATCCCCTATAATCCGGCCCTTGTAAAAGCTTACTTATATTTGTTTCTACCCCTTCATCTGATATGGTCAGGAAAATAGTTATTCTGGGTCCCGAATCTACCGGTAAAAGTACTTTGTGTGAGGAGCTGGCGCAGTCATTCCATACCGAGTGGTGCCCTGAATTTGCTCGTTCTTACCTCCTGACCAACGGAACCCAATACACTTTCGATCAATTGCTAACAATCGCGCGTGGGCAGCTTGCCCTGGAAGAGGAATATACCCGAAAAATTGAACAGGAGTGGCGATGGACAGACAAGGACAAATGCTGGATCAATTCTCATTCCCTCATCACATCTGTCCATCCGCCAATTCTTTTCATAGATACTGATATGTATGTTATGAAAGTATGGTGTGAGTATGTTTTTGGGAAATGTCACTCTTTTATATTAGATCAGATAGCCCATAGAACCTATCATGGTTACTTGCTTTGCTCTCCCGATTTACCCTGGGTGAAAGATGAATTGCGCGAATATCCCGATGATAAAAATAGAATTGAATTGTTTCATATCTATAAAGACCTGTTGGTGAATCAAAATACACCCTGGTCAATCATCAGTGGAAATGATGAACAACGCCTCGCTTGTGCAATGGAAGCGGTAAGAAAAATGATCTGATCCTTTTCTCCTTGCTATTTCTTCAGTAATTGCTGAATATCTTCATCGCCTTCTATGTTATTCATCTCTCGCAAAATTTGCGGATAACGCCAGGCCACTCGCCGGCTCATGGGCTTTACTGTGAATCTTCGCGGATTAGGTAAACAGGCAATAATCATGGCAGCTTCTGCGCGGGTCAATCGTGCTGCCGGTTTACCAAAATAATTTTGTGCTGCTGCTTCTATTCCAAAAATACCGGGGCCCATTTCAATCACGTTGAGGTACACTTCTAGAATTCTACGCTTCCCCCAAAACCATTCAATCATCTTGGTGAAATATATTTCCGGCAGTTTTCGGATGTACCTGAATACACCTGAACCATTGAATAAAAAAACATTTTTCGCTACCTGCTGCGTGATGGTACTGGCGCCGCCACCCAATGGAATTTTTGTTTTCTTCCCCTTCTTTTTCGGTCGCAAACTCTGCTCAATGGCATCCCAATCAAACCCGCTATGATCGGTGAATGTTTGATCCTCACTGGCAATTGCTGCCAGCTTAATTGCCGGAGACATCTCAGACCAGCTTACATAATCCCGCTTGAAACCAATGCCCCAGGCATTGGTCATTTGCATAATGGTTATCGGGGGCATAACGAACCTACACAACAGTATATAAAAAAATGAGCTGATAAAAAGATAAAAAAACAATCGGATTATCTTGCGAATGAGGATGCGCATATTGAATGAATTTTTAAACGATAGTCAGATTTATTTTTTTATTGCAGTTGTTGTATCTGTATCCGGGGGCACAAGAGGAACAATTACAAACCGATATCTTTTCCCCACCTCCCAATATGTGCGTTGAAATGATCCCAACAATACCCCTCCAACAAAAACCAAACCGGCAACTCCCAGATTGGCCACATTATCGGGAGCAAAAACCGGGTCTTTTCGGGACAAAGAGTTAATGACGTTAAGGCTCACGTATCCCAATGCGCCCAGTTTAAAAAGCTGGCCATTGCTAAAAACATTGTAGGAAAAATTTTTCTTTGGTAATGCCCGCAATTCCTTCACATGTAAATCGATAAATCCCGCCCTCGCAGTATCAAATGAATAGAATCCCCAGTTGTTAACCACCCTGTTAATTTTTACTAATTCAATACGAATGCTGTCTCTCCAAACTTTTCTAACAAAACCCTCCAGCCATTGTTTGCTTGCCATTTGTACAATAATATAACTGCCGGATGACCAGGACTGTACAGTGCGGTTGTTCTTTTTGAACGCCAACCAATCAGTTTGAGCAGATGCTGTTATACACGAAAACAGTATAGCAATAAAATATTTGTGCTTGTGCATATCAATTTCAATGGGTGCCGGGAGAAGATGAAAGCAGTCCGGTAGCAAGCATCAAACCAAATCCGACCAAAATAATTCCCGAAAAAACATTGACAATCCGAAGTACTGCGGGCGTTAATTTCTCTCTGAGTTTTGCTGCCATAAATACCTTTAACAGATCTGTCAGCAAAACAAAAACAAGACAGGTGCCAAAAACAATGAATTGATAGGTGTTGGGGTGCGGCATTGCTTCTGCATCGGCATGCACGGCAGTAGTCCATGCGAGCCAAAATAAAAATACAGCGGGATTCAAGATATTTATGAGAAAGCCCGAAAAAAACATTCCGGCATAATGATGTGCCTTGAATTCTTTGTCCATCAGCCGATTGGTCTCATCTGTTTTTACCTTTTTTATGAACAAGGTGTATAGTCCCATCAATACCAAAAAAACACCTCCGCCAATAGCAATGGCTTTTTTATGGACAAGAAGTGAATGAAAAAGTTGTGTGAAGAAATGTGCAATCAATACCAATAAAACATCACTTGCAGAAATACCTGCAACCAGAAAATAGCCGGCTCTTTTCCCATGGTTAATGCTGTGTTTGATGATTGCAAAAATGACCGGACCAACCGATATGGCCAAGAGAAGTCCCAATAGCAAGCCTTTCAGAAGCGCGTCGGTCATACATACTTATATTAATTCTTCTCTTGCAACTACCATCAGGAATGTGCAGCAGGAGATGAAAGCTGATTCAAAAAAGACTGCCACTTTTTAAGCATCTCCCCTTTCAAAACCCTTGGAAACTTGTGCTGTCCTCCCAACTTTCCAAGCGATTGCATAAAAGAAAGAAATACCGATTCTTTCAGCACGTCCAGCCTAACCTCCCGCAGGGCAGCTCTTCTTTCAACAGCATAATCATCATTCAGTATTTTCAGATGATGATCGATCCTTTCCCCCAGTAAATCCTTGTTGACTGCATCATTACTGGCTACAAACCAATGGTGAGCAAAAAAAGAGTCGCAGGGTACCCCTGCAACTGTAAACTCCGGAATGCTGATGTTCAGCTCCTTTGCTGCAAGTTCAATGGCCTTGTTCATGTTGTCAACACTCAGGTGCTCGCCAACCAAACTCAAAAAATGTTTGGTTCTTCCAGTAATAACGATCTCTGCATTTTTTTTGTCAACAAACCGTACCGTATCTCCTATGAGGTATCTCCAGGCGCCGGCAGTCGTGCTGATTAATAAGGCATAGTCTTTCCCTTCCTCTACCTCATGAATCATGAGAACTTCAGGATGAGCGACCGGCTCTCCTTCAGACGAAAAATTTTTATCATCAAAAGGAATGAACTCCAAAAACAAGTGCTCATTGGTTACCAAACGCATGCCCCTGGCATATTGCCGGTCCTGATACGCTATAAACCCCTCGCTGGCAAGATAGGTTTCTATATAAGTTATGGGGCGCCCCAATAATTTTTCAAACCCCTTTTTATAGGGTTCAAAATGAACACCTCCATGAACAAAAAAAGAAAGATTAGGCCAGAGTTCATGAATATTTTTGAGTTGATACCTGGCAATGACCATTTCCACACACATCTGTATCCAGGCGGGAACGCCAATTAAAAAACCTATGTCCCACTGGGGGGCTCTCTCAACAATCTCCTCCAGTTTTTTATTCCAATCCCGCTCCTTCGCAATTTTTTTTCCGGGCTTATAAAAGGGTTGAAACCAGAAAGGAGATTTTTTTACCGTGATTCCGCTTAAATCTCCGGCCAGGTACCCTGCCCCTTTCTGAAGATCTGTGCTCCCTCCCAATGCAAGCCAACCCCTTCCAATGCTGGCGAGTGGAACATTTTCATAGGTACGAAGACTAAGCAGCTGTTTGATCATCACGATCTTATTTCCCCTGAGCAAATCGTTGGTTATGGGGATGAATTTACTTGCCGCCTCGCTGGTGCCACTGCTGAGCGCATAATACCTTATTTTACCTGGCCAACAAACATCAGGGTATCCCTCCATCGACTTGTACCACCAGTTCTTGTACATACTGCTATAATTCGAAACCGGAACCAGCTCCTGAAACTTTTTACCTATGTGTTTGCTGAGTAAGATTTCGTCAAAACGATGGTGCTGACCAAACTCTGTGAACCTGGCTTTTTTAATTAACTTTCTAAGAACACGCAGTTGCTGACTTCGGGGACTATTCAGGGGCAATCGCAAGGCTTTCAATACATTGTTAGGCAACTGTAAATTAATCAAGGGCATGCGAGTGCTTTGTGCGAAGCTAATGAATTGAATTCACTTGTAATTTTATAACGGGATGATCAGCAGGAAAAGAGGTAAGAGTGGCCGGAACCAGCCATTGAACAACTATTCGTGTGCCAATACAAAGTAAAGCGTGGCCTCTTGTTTACTTGTACCTTTTTGATGATTGCTTCCAGCGGAAGCTTACCAATACAATAAACCAATACACATTGGGCGGAAGAAAAATAACCCGGCACGAGAAGGTCTGCTTCTTCCGGACTTATTATGGAGATTGTAAGCCCTTCCCCCCATTTTGACTTTAGTTTACCCGCCAACAAGCTACACTCCTCTTCATCACCCACGAGAAGCCAACGACTCGCAGCGGGATGAAGCGCGGCCTCAGAAAAAAATTTTCGCAGCACGAAATGAAATAACCGGTGTAGCCACTGCCTAAAAAAAATCAACGGCTGGAACGCTAGGGCAATGGGCATAGGATAATATTTACTTACATAAACAGACATTGCACGGTAAAAATGATGAAAATAATTTCCGGTTTTTTTAGATGAACTGGCGCCTTTGAAGTGTATGGCCGCCTCCTCACCTTCATACCACAAAACCAATCCCCGCTCTTTCATCCTTTTACAAAAATCTATGTCCTCACCATAAAGAAAAAAGGCTTCATCGAAACCTCCCATCATTTCTAAGGTGGTTTTCCTTACCAACATCAATGCGCCTGCCAACACATCAACGGGGCCGGCAGATTGTTCAGGCATTTCACCCCTTGCATATTGATTCCACCACGCAGAAGAGGGAAAGAGAGCAGACAGGCCGGTCATTTTAAAAGCAGCAGACCTAATGCCCGGAATGCTTCTCTTGCTTTCCGGGAGAAATTGACCGCGACCGTTGATGAGACGGCAACCGACAGCATCCGCCCGGTGCAGGGCAGTGAAACATTTTTCAATTACCGAATCCGTGATCATTGTGTCCGGATTAAGAAAAAGAATCTGTTCCCCGCTGGCATTCTTCCAGCCTATGTTACAAGCTGCAGCAAATCCTAGATTATTTTGGTTTTTTATCCAGCGCACCCAGGGAAATCGAAGGGGTAACTCTTGTTGGGGCATCGTTTCCGGACTGTTATCCACAACAATTACTTCATGAGAGACTCTCTCCAGTGCCTTCTTCAGGGAACAAAGACATTGCTCTAAATGAGCCGGCACCCAGTAATGTACAATGACAACCGACAACTGCATCGGAAGACAAGATAATACGATGTTGGGTGAAAGCAACACAAACCATAAAAAAACCTGTTAAACCCGATCCTTGCGATCTATTTTATTTCAATAAGGGCGGCGGCTGCCTTACTTTTGCCATATGTTCAAATCAACCCTTCTCAGGGCAGCAGAGGCAGGAGCCGGTGAAATGGTACGTTATTTCAATGGTCAGTTCAGCATCAGCAACAAAGAGGGCATCAACAACCTGGTCACTGAAGCAGACCACGCTGCGGAAAAAGCCATTTTTGAAGTTATACAATCCGACTTTCCTCAACATGCTTTATTGAGTGAAGAGGCCGGAGAAATCATACAAGATG
The DNA here is from genome assembly GCA_046079965.1 of Sediminibacterium sp. GTDB lineage: Bacteria > Bacteroidota > Bacteroidia > Chitinophagales > Chitinophagaceae > Sediminibacterium. The sequence continues at coordinate 38,077 of JBJTTC010000045.1, forward strand.
CCAGCTACAAATGGATCATTGACCCAATTGACGGAACAGTCAACTTTGCTCATGGGATCCCTCTTTGCTGCGTAAGCATCGCCCTCGAACAAAATGGTGAAATCATCATGGGGGCTGTTCTTAACCCCTTTTTGAAGGAACTTTTCTTTGCACAAAAAGGCTCGGGTACAACACTAAATGATAAAAAACTGCGTGTGAGCACTCAGCATAACGTAAGCGCCAGTTGTTTGGTCACCGGATTTCCCTATACGTATTTGGATGCACCCAACGGGCCCCTTGCCGTATTTGAAAAACTTATTCGCAAGGGAATTCCTGTGCGTCGCCTCGGCAGTGCCGCCATTGATCTTTGTTGGGTAGCTGCCGGCAGGTTCGATGGATTTTATGAACATAAATTGCAGGCATGGGACAGTGCGGCCGGTTGGCTGATGGTAGAGGAAGCCGGCGGCAAGGTAACCGACTTTCAGGGAAATCCTTACTCACCTTACCAACCCCATCTTCTGGCAACGAATAGTCATATCCACGCTGCTTTGCTGGATATAATCAATGGCGGAGAAGTTTGATGTATAAAATCCTACCCAACATATCATGAGTACAAGAACCGAAGTAAGCAGCCTGGGTGAATTCGGGCTGATAGATCACCTCACCAAGAATATTGAGATACACCATTCCTCCACCATACTGGGTGTGGGAGATGACGCTGCCGTTATCGACCATTTTGGCAAGCAAACGCTCGTCAGTACAGATTTACTCATTGAGGGTATTCATTTTGACCTGGCTTATACGCCCTTGAAACACCTTGGTTATAAATCAGTCATGGTAAACATAAGTGATATCTATGCCATGAACGGAACACCCACTCAAATAACCGTGAGTATCGCTGCCAGCAATCGTTTCAGTGTAGAAGCTTTGAGTGAATTGTATGAAGGCATCTACCTGGCTTGTAACAAAATGCAGGTTGACGTGGTGGGTGGAGATACCTCTTCATCTGGAAAGGGATTAGTCATTTCAATCACGGCCATTGGTGAAGTTGCACCGGATCAATATGTAAAAAGAAGCACCGCCCAAAAGGGAGACTTGATTTGTGTCAGCGGAGACTGTGGTGGGGCATTTTTGGGACTAACCCTGATGGAAAGAGAAAAAAAAATATTTCTTGAAAACAGCAACATACAACCTGACCTTGAAAATGAAAAATATATCGTTGGCAGATTACTGAAGCCAGAAGCCAGAAAAGACATTATTGATTTTCTTCAGGGTGCCGGTATCGTGCCAACCTCCATGATGGACGTTAGCGATGGGATTAGCAGCGAAGTACTTCACCTTTGCAAACAAAGTGGAACTGGTTGCCGCATTTTTGAAGACAAGCTGCCCATTGCTGAAGATAGCAGAAAAGCCGCATTTAAATTCGGACTTGATCCGACCATCTGTGCCTTAAACGGTGGGGAAGACTACGAACTCATCTTTACCATCCGACAGGAAGATTATGATAAGATTGTTCTCAATGAAGAGATCAGCGTAATTGGTTATATGACTGATTTTGAAGAAAAATGTCTCTTCATGAGTCGAGGGGGAAACTCATTCCCACTAACAGCACAGGGCTGGAATGCCTTCCAAAATAAATAGCAATGCTTCGCCGGATTTTGATTCTGTTCTTTTTATTTTCCCCTGCCTTTGCATTTTCACAGAATTCGACCGCCTCTGTTGTCGGACTAAAAAAATTTTCGCCAGAAGCGCTTCGCTCTGATCTGCATCTGTTGAAAAAAATTCTGGAAGCCAATCACCCCTCTCTGTATTGGTATGCTCCACGTCATTCACTCGACAGTGCTTTTTCTATTGCACTCGAGGGAATCAGTGACTCAATGAATGAAATTACTTTCAAAAACAGGGTAGCTTCCTTTATCAGTGAAATCCGCTGTGGCCATACTTCAGTGAGAAGCTCCAGGCGATATTCAAAATATGCCATTAAAAATCGTTTTCCCCTGTTCCCACTGAACATCAAACTATGGCAAGACAGCATGGTCGTTCTCAACCCTCTTCTGGGCAAAGATGCACCGCTTCCCCGCGGCACCCGGCTTCTCACTATCAATGGCCGGGATGCCCGCTTCTTCATTGACACGTTTTACCGACACATCAGCTCAGATGGTTGGGGAAAGCAGTTTTCGACCCAATTGGTCAGTAATAATTTCGGGGCTTTCTATAAAAATATTCTTGGGCTCGATTCTGTTTACCAGATTGCCTACATCAATCCGGATGGAGTGAACGCCGACACCATTGTAAGAAATATTTTTCCGTCCGAAAGGACCTCCCAGGAAAAGTCTTCCCGGGACTCAACCCCTCCTTTGAGTAAACGTGAGCGCAAAAAATTATTGTTGGCAGAGACGCGCCTCTTACAAATCGATTCGGCATCACAAACCGCTTTTATTCGATTGGGGAGTTTTTCAGGAAGCGGCACCGCCTCTTTCATCAGGAAGAGCTTTCGGAAAATAAGGAACTCTTCGATATCTAATCTGGTCATAGACTTGCGCTCCAATGGCGGGGGCAAAGTAAGCAATAGCACCTTGTTAACGCGCTACCTAAGCAATCATGCTTTTCGTATTGCGGATACCGTTGTTCGCAATACGGCTCAGCTAAAATACAAAAAGTATATTCAGGAGGCCTGGTCCTATCAGATTGGCCTTTTGTTTAGTGGCAGGCGCTTGTCTGACGGAATGTTTCATTTTACCCGTTTTGAAAGAAAAATTTGGCAGCCCAGAAAGCGAAATCATTTTGATGGAAATGTTTTTCTGGTTCAGGGTGGCTTTAGCTTTTCAGCTACCACACTTTTGTTGGGCGAATTAAAAGGACAAAAAAATGTTCGTCTGGTTGGTGAAGAAACCGGGGGTGCTTATTATGGAAATTCGGCTGTGCTGCTTCCGAACATCATACTGCCTCATTCAAAACTCCGGATTTCTCTTCCGCTTTTCCGACTGGTAGCCAACAGCCATCGCCCCAAGGGGGTTGGCATTTTACCAGACATTGAGGTTCCCCCCTCATCAGAAGCCATACGCCGCGGCTTTGACCCCAAAATGGAAAGAGTCAAACAATTGATTGCTGAGACCAAAAGCAACTGAATTACTGGAATCATCTGCTTCTGTAGATCCCTAACACCTCCATTTGTTCGCCAAGGAAAACGGCATGAAAAGGCATTCCGATTTCAAAACTGCCTGTCAGGTTTTGACGGCAGATTCCCTGCGCCGGATATTTGGATGCCATGCACAAAGACTCCTCCTCGCTTATTCCCACCTCTTTGATCAAATATCTAAGTCCTTCTGCCATGTTGATTTTGGACCCGCTGAGGGTTCCTCCGGAGATATATTTGTTCCCTGATTCCCGGTGCTGATAAGGTCCGCTATCGGTTGCAGTTACCGCATCAGTGATCATAAAAAGCCGATCTCCCATGGCTTTTTTGGCAATTCTTATGGCAGCAGGATCGACGTGGTGACCGTCTGGAATAATGCTGCAACGAACAGCTGCATGGTCCATTATCGCACCCACCATACCCGGAGAACGATGCTGCAATGAACTCATGGCATTGTACAAATGAGTGGCTGCAGATACCCCATTGTTAAAAGCAAACATTGCCTCCTCATACGTTGCATTGCTGTGTCCTGCAGACACTATCACACCGGCAGATTGCAGCATTTCGACAACGCCGGTATCGCAACATTCGGGAGCAAGGGTTATCATGGAAATCACATCGCGGCCCTCCTCTAATAAAGCATGCGCCCTCTCCTTTGTTCCACGCTCTATGAACACTTCCAGGTGTGCGCCCCTCTTTTGCGGATGAATCCAGGGGCCCTCAAGATGAAGGCCGATGCAGCCCTCTCCGCCCTGCTGCCAATATGATCGAACAGCATGAATACAGGAACCCATGACCTCTGGACTATTCGTTGCCACCGTTGGCTGAAAGTGAGTGGCGCCGCCACTCTCACAAAACCTTCTGATGGCATGAATGGTCGCTGCATCTGGAAAAACTGACAATAGGCGACCTTCCGCACCATATAATTGCAGGTCAATAAACGAGGGCGCGATCAATGGAAAAGTATGTGGTGCCGGATGATCAAGATGAATGGCTGAAAGCCTTCCATCTAATACTTCCAATACAACATTTGTCAGCCATTCATGCCCCGTAAACAACCGGCTGGCGCTGAACTTTTCTAGATTACTTCTACTCATTCCGACCCTTTGACTGAATGATAGAAAAGGCATCGGCATCTTTCCAAAAAGGAAGCCGGGTTCTGATTTCTTCCAACATGTCTTTGTCCAAAATGACCGTTTCTGTTCCGGGTGTTCCTGTTAATTGCACCAATACTTGACCCATCGGATCCACAACCATGCTGTCGCCCAGGTGTTCCATTCCGTTTCCATCCACACCTACCCGATTGACCCCAATTACATAACACTGATTCTCGATGGCCCTGGCAACTAACAAAGACCTCCAGGCATGCGATCTTTTGTCCGGCCAGTTGGCAACATATACCAGTAAATCATATTCAGGTTGATTGGTAGACTGTTGCCGTGACCAAACCGGAAAACGCAGGTCATAACAAATTTGCCAAAGGATGCGCCAACCATTGGCGCGGGTAATCAGTCGGTGTTCTCCGGCAGAAAACAGGCGATCCTCTCCGGCAAGTGCAAATCGGTGCCGCTTGTCATACGTGGCCATTCCACCATCCGGTTGCATCCAAACCAGGCGATTGAAAAACTGATCACTTTCTTTGATGATCAGACTTCCAGCTAGTATGATGCGGTACCTGGCAGACATGAGCCGCATCCACTGTATCGTCTCTCCTTCCATTGTCTCAGCCAGGATCTCCGGCCGCATACTAAAGCCCGTATTAAACATCTCCGGCAGAATTACCAATTCCTGTGGCCCTTTGCTTTTGAGCATTTGCTCTAGCTGAAGTAGATTTTTTCCTTTGTTTTCCCAATGAAGGTCAGCCTGAATCAGCGTGCAGTGTAACCGGCCCATGTGAATACTTTGATTGAATAATATTAGTGATTATTTTTTTTCCGACCCTGCTATTTTTTTATCGGCATAACCTGCTGCCTTATTCCTGCAATCATGCCCGACTCGAATCCCTTTCGCTGAAGCATTGCCCTCACCCTTGCCCAACGAATGGAATCAGGATGACCGGACTGCTTGCGCCAGGCCTTTTCAGCCAACTGCAACAAGGTTTTTTTGTATTCCGGGATAGACAATTCATTGAGCGCCCGTGCTATCAGTCCCCGTTCAATTCCCTTGGACAGCAGAGCGGCTTCTATCTTTTTACGCCCCCACTGTTTTTGTCGGAAATGCCCCCCCGCAAACATGGAAGCATACCTTTCTTCATTGAGATAATCCTGCTCCTGCAGGCGCTGGATAAATTCGTTTGCCGGATCGCCGACAAATCCTTTAGACCGGAGCTTCAACCGAACTTCGCTGATGCACCGTTCCCTGTAAGCACAAAATCGTGTTAACCAGGGAAATAATTGACCCTCCGGTATTGCCTCCATAAATTCTTTGTTGATGCCATTAGATGGGTTCGCCCTTTTCTCCCCCCACAGATCGGGCAAAAATAATGATTGAAACGTGATTGTCATTGCGTGTTTTTCCCTCTGAAAACATGGGAATAAAACACCGTGAAAAATTAAACATTTTGCAGTAGGTTTGTTGCCAACCTAAACCTGATAGAATGAAATTTATTGTCAATTCTTCTGCTCTGCTCAAACACCTGCAACAAATCAGCGGGGTAATCAATACGAATACAGTTTTACCTATTCTTGAGGACTTCCTTTTTGAAATAAAGGACGAGAAGTTGACCGTGGTGGCGACAGATCTGGAAACCGTTATGCGCATTCGGATGGATGTAAACAGCAAAGCCAATGGACGCGTTTGTATTCCTGCACGCATCTTGCTTGATTCTTTGAAAAATATAGGCGACCAGCCGCTGAATTTCAGCATTGACAAAAATTTTGCTGTTGAAATTACCAGCGACAACGGAAAGTATAAGGTGATGGGAGAAAACCCGGACAACTTTCCGAAAGAACCGGCCGCCGACGATGCTACAGGATTCGAAATGACGAGCAATGCTTTACTGACAGCAATCAATAAAACCCTTTTCGCTGTTAGCAGCGATGACCTTCGTCCTGCAATGACCGGTGTTTTTTTCGAATTGACCCCTAAGGCCATTCAATTTGTGGCAACTGATGCTCACCGCCTTGTTCGATACAAGAGAACCGACTTCAGTCCGGGTAAAACCGACTCCTTCATAGTCCCCAAAAAACCATTGAACCTGCTGAAGAGCGCATTGCCGGCTACCGATGACCCTATTAGCATCAGCTACAACAGCAATCATTTCTTTGTTACCCATGGAGAAACACAAATGATCTGCCGCCTCATTGATGCCCGCTTTCCCGATTACAAGGTAGTAATCCCCGCCAACAACCCTTATAACCTTATTGTAAACAAGACTGCCTTCCAAAATGCGCTTCGCCGAGTAAACGTATTCAGCAACAAAAGTACCAATCAGGTGGCCTTGAGTATTTCAGGGAGCGAACTTCAAATGGCGGCACAGGATATTGACTTCAGTTTCGAAGGCAACGAAAGGATGAGTTGTCAATATGATGGCGAGGACCTTCAGATTGCCTTCAATGCAAAATTCATGATTGAAATGCTCAGTGCAGCAGATACAGAAGACGTTCGTTTAGAGCTTTCAACCCCCTCCAAAGCGGGCTTGATTAAGCCTTCAGAACAAGCCGAAGGAGAGGACCTGCTCATGCTCGTCATGCCACTGATGTTGAATAACTAGGTCGCCTTGTTCAACTTTTGCCGTGTCCTTCGTTTGCCCCAATCAAAAGTTTGACTGCCAAACATAAAACAAGTCCGACCGCGATTGGCTTTGTTCGTACCTTGTGTTATATTGATATGACATGATTGACTCCATCATCCAATATTTTTCAACCATTTCCAGCCTGCACCGTGCTCTGATCCTTGCAGGAGGCATTAGCTTTTTCTGGCTGGCGGAATCGGCCATCCCGCTGTTCCGGTTTTCTTACCACAAATGGAAGCACGCCGGTATCAACCTGTTCTTTACTGCCACCACTATTGTAGTGAATTTTGCATTGGCTTTTTTACTCGTAAGGGCGGGGGATTATGTTGCTCAAAATAAGTTCGGCTTGTTGTATCTCTTCCCCCTCCCCAAATGGTTGTTCCTTATTGCGGGCTTATTCCTGCTCGACCTTGTTGGCGCCTGGTTGGTTCATTATGTTGAACATAAAATAAAATGGATGTGGAAGTTTCACATGGTTCATCATGCCGACACTCATGTTGATACCACGACTGCCAATCGCCACCATCCCGGCGAAAGCGTTTTTCGATTCATCTTCACCCTGGGCGGAGTGGTTTTACTGGGTACGCCCATTTGGTTGGTGATGATCTACCAAAGCTTCAGTGTTGTTCTTACACAATTCAATCATGCCAACATTCGCCTTCCCGAAAAAATTGACCGCATCATCAGCTGGGTTCTTGTCTCCCCCAACATGCACAAAGTCCACCACCATTTTAAAAGACCTGAAACTGATACCAACTATGGAAATATTTTTTCCGTTTGGGATCGGCTCTTCGGCACCTATTATTATACTCCGGTTGATCAGCTGAAATACGGACTTGACGTGTTGGATGATGCAACAGATGAAAATATGGCTTTTCAGCTGGGCATTCCTTTTAATAAAAACATCCAAACAGATCGCTGATTCTTTTCTCGCTGCTATGAATAAAGTTGCGCTGATACCGGCTCGCTATGCTGCCACGCGATTTCCTGCTAAACTCATGCAGCCGTTGGGCAACAAAACCGTCATCCGACATACTTATGACAATACAGTAGCTACGGGCCTATTTGATGCTGTATATGTAGTAACCGATAGCGAAATCATTTTCAATGAAATTGTCGCACATGGCGGCAGTGCCATCATGAGCAAACGCCATCACGAGAGCGGCAGCGACAGAATTGCCGAGGCCATAGAAACGATGCCCGTTGCAATAGTCGTAAATGTTCAGGGAGATGAGCCTTTTGTAAAGAAAGAGCCGCTACAAAAGTTGCTGGCTGTATTTGAGGGAAAAGACGGCAGCAATATTCAAGTAGCCTCTCTCATGCAAGTGATGACCAACGACGAACAAATCAAAGATCCCAACTTTGTTAAAGTCGCTGTTGACAAAAATTTCAATGCGTTGTTTTTTTCACGAAGCCCCATTCCCTATCCCCGATCAGCCAACCCGGCACCTGTTTACTATGAACACATCGGTGTCTATGCCTTCAGAAAGCAAGCCCTGCTTGACTTTACCAGCTGGCCAATAACCCCGCTCGAAGCAGCTGAAAAAATTGAATGCCTTCGCTATCTCGAAAATGGTGTGGGTATAAAAATGGTCGTGTCCGATTACATAGGCGTGGAAATCGATACCCCCGAAGATCTGGTGAAAGCGGCAGAATTGCTGAGATAAGTCAGCCATCCATTGCGCTTAACTTTTCCTCTATTTATTGGATTGCACATTTATAGTCGTCTCGCTTTTTCTATATATGAACCAGGTGAATAATCAATGGGGATTTTCATTAACTTCCTTGTTGATTATTTGCTTATGAAAAACAATCTCTTGGTTCGTTGGTCCATCGTTGTCTCTTTGGCGGGATTTATTTTTGGATTTGATACAGTTGTTATTTCGGGTGCCAATCAACCCATCAAAGACCTCTGGCATACCTCACCCCTCTTCCATGGGTTTTTTATTATGTCCATGGCACTCTGGGGCACGGTATTGGGCGCACTATTCGGTGGTATCCCCACACAGGTATGGGGAAGAAAAAAAGTTTTGCTATGGGTGGGAATCCTCTTTACGCTCTCTGCTTTTGGTACTGCCCTGGCCAATGACCCCTACCTTTTTTCCTTTTTTAGATTTATTGGTGGCGTCGGTATCGGAATTTCTTCTGTTGTTGCCCCGATCTATATTTCTGAAATCGCAACTCCTTCAACCCGTGGCCGACTTGTAGCTCTTTATCAATTCAATATTGTATTTGGCATCCTGGTTGCCTTTGTCAGTAACTATGCACTGGCCGGCTTCGGCGGTGATAACGATTGGCGATGGATGCTCGGAGTGTTGGCTATTCCTTCCCTATTATACACCCTGCTTGTTTTCGGCATCTCCGAAAGTCCGCGTTGGCTCATAACCGGCCAAAAAAATGTAGCTAAGGCAAAAGAGATATTGATGAACGCAGGAGTTGAAAACGTAGAGGAGGTCGTTGCGGGAATTTTATCCGGTGGTTCAACGGAAGAGAGCCAACATCCGCCGGCTGGATGGTTGAGTAAAAAGCATAGACGCCTTCTTTCGCTTGCATTCATGATTGCATTTTTCAATCAGCTCTCCGGTATTAATTTCATTTTGTATTATGCTCCCGAAATTCTGGAGCAAGCGGGTTTGGCAACGCGCGAATCCTTGTTCAATTCTATCGCCATCGGAAGTACTAACCTGGTTTTCACTTTTGTTGGACTTTATCTCATCGACCGCCTGGGAAGAAAAACCTTGTTACTCATCGGATCCATCGGATACATCCTGAGTCTCTCCATGGTTGCCTATGCCTTTTATTCCCATGCAGGTGCGTTCTTCCTGATGACCTTTCTGCTTCTTTTCATTGCAGCACATGCCATTGGTCAGGGCGCCGTGATCTGGGTGTTTATTTCAGAAATTTTTCCAACCCGCATACGAAGTGCAGGGCAATCCTTTGGTGCCAGCATTCACTGGGTCTTTGCCGCACTCATTACACTTATAACGCCCGTTTTCCTGGACAAAGAAAACGGCATCTTCAATGAAAATCCCTGGCCCATCTTTGCCTTCTTCGCGGGAATGATGGTATTGCAATTGCTCTGGGTGTTGAGCAGCGTCCCTGAGACCAAGGGCATCTCGCTGGAAGAACTGGAAAAGAAGCTCATCGGGAAGTAATGCGGTATTCAGCACATAGCAAGGGTATTGTAGTATCTTTGATCATCAATCTCTCAATATATGCCCCCTTCTTTCAGGAATTTTAAAATGGTCGGCTACGTAATTTATGGACGTGGTAGCCTGAACCAACTCGACAATATTCTTGCACCGCAAAGGAAAAAAAGCTCACCCATGATTTTTTTGGTTGACCATTTTTTTCAGGGACATGCCCTATGCAATCGCATACCTGTCAGAGACAATGACGAACTGATATTCGCAGATGTTAGCTTCGAGCCCAAAACCACTCAGGTAGATTCACTCGCACAACAATTGAAAGAAAAATACGGCAGTGTGAGTGGTGTCATCGGTATCGGCGGCGGCTCTACCCTCGACCTGGCAAAAGCGGTTTCTCTGATGATGAACAATCCCGGGAGCTCGGCAGACTACCAGGGCTGGGACCTTGTAAAATTCCCGGGTGTTTATAAAGTTGGAATTCCCACACTAAGCGGAACAGGTGCGGAAGTGAGCCGTACCACTGTTCTCACCGGACCTACCCGCAAACTGGGCATGAACAGCGACTTCACCCCATTTGATCAAATTGTTTTAGACCCCGAGCTCACCAAAAACGCGCCAAAAAACCAACGTTTTTATACTGGGATGGATTGTTACATTCATTGTATAGAGAGCCTGGAGGGAACCTATCTCAACGAGTTCAGCAAAAGTTATGGAGAAAAGGCGCTGGAACTTTGCAGAAAAGTTTTTGTGCACAGCAACGAGTGGAGTGATGAATGCGATGACCAGCTCATGATGGCTTCCTACGCTGGCGGCATGAGCATTGCCTATTCACAAGTAGGTGTGGCACACGCAGTGAGTTACGGACTTAGCTACCTGCTGGGCACCAAACATGGTATCGGCAACTGTATCGTGATGAATCACCTCGAAGAATATTATCCTGCCGGAGTGAAAGAATTCAAACACATGGTTCAAAAGAACAACATCGAAATACCACAGGGTATATGCAAGGGTTTAAGTGATGCCGACTTCAATAAGATGATCGATGTTTCATTAGGAATGAAGCCCCTCTGGGAAAATGCTCTCGGTACTGATTGGGAAAAAATCATGACCCGCGACAAGCTCCGGGCTCTGTATGAAAAATTATAATTGCTCACCCTCGAACGTTTGTTTGTTATGAAAAAAATTTTGCTGTCCCTAACCGGCCTGTTGCTCTGCGTACTTTTGTTCGCCCAATCCTACTCTCCCGAACTTTTCAATAGTCTGCGCTGGCGAATGATTGGACCCTTTCGGGGCGGAAGAACCGTTGGTGCTGTTGGCGTTCCCGCGCAGCCCGGCGTTTTTTACATCGGCGTGAACAACGGTGGTGTTTGGAAAACAACCGACTATGGAAGAACCTGGAAACCCATCTTCGATAAAGAAAGTACCGGCTCGGTTGGTGATGTTACTGTATCAGCTTCCAACCCTAATCTGGTGATGGTTGCTTGCGGCGAAGGACTTCAAAGACCGGATCTTTCAATTGGGAACGGTGTCTATAAATCTATGGATGGCGGAAAAACCTGGAAACACCTGGGACTTGCTAATGGACAACAAATTGGGAATGTCATCATCGACCCAACAAATGAGAATAGAATTTTTGTTGCTGTGCTGGGCCATCCTTATGGGCCCAATGCTGAAAGAGGAGTTTACCGCTCTCTCGATGGCGGTAATAATTGGGAACGCGTACTCTATATTGATGAAAACACCGGTGCTACACAAGTGAGCTTCGATCCGAATGATCCTACTATTTTATATGCAGATCTCTGGGCAGGCAGACAAGGCCCCTGGGAGAATGGCGCCTGGAATGGCCCCGAAAGCGGACTTTTCAAATCAACAGATGGTGGTAAAACCTGGAGGAAACTAACCAAAGGATTGCCAACCACTGCGCAAGGGTTGGGTAGAATTGGTTTTTGCATCGCCCCCTCTAATAGCAAACGACTCTATGCGACTGTTGATGCCGGAGAATATGGCGGGATCTATCGCAGCGATGATGCCGGCGAAAGCTGGACCAACATCAACAAAGATGCGCGGCTTTGGGGCAGGGGAAGTGATTTCGCGGAAGTAAAAGCAGACCCAACGAATGAAGACATTGTTTATACCGCCAACGTAGTTACCTGGAAATCTATGGATGGTGGAAAAAACTGGACTGCGTTTAGGGGTGCGCCGGGGGGTGATGATTACCACAGAATCTGGATTCATCCCACCAACCCAAAGATCATGTTGTTCGCCGTTGACCAGGGTGCTATTATTACGGTGAACGGCGGGGAAACTTTTTCCTCCTGGTACAACCAGCCAACTGCTCAATTTTATCATGTCAGCACCGATAATGATTTTCCTTACAACGTTTATGGCGGACAACAGGAGAGCGGGTCTGCCTGCGTTGCTTCTCGTGGAAATGACGGACAAATCACTGCCCGAGAATTTCATCCCGTAGGAGTGGAAGAATATGGATACGTAGCGGCTGATCCACTGAATCCGAATATTATTTATGGTGGAAAAATTACCCGGTTTGATAAGAGAACCGGGCAAGTTCAAAACATAGCTCCGGAAGCTGTGCGCTCCGGGAAATATCGTTTTCTGCGTACCGCTCCTGTTCTGTTTTCTCCCATCGATCCAAAAACCCTCTACTTTGCCGGCAATGTCTTGTTCAAAACCAACAACGAAGGAAATAGCTGGGATATCATAAGTCCGGACCTTACCAGAGAAAGTTGGGATATTCCATCAAGCGTCGGAATTTATACCAGCGAAGAAATGAAGAAGATGCCGAGAAGAGGGGTGATTTATACCGTAGCTCCTTCTTTCAAAAGCATGAATACCATTTGGGCAGGAACAGATGATGGATATATTCAGGTAACCAATGATGGCGGGAAGACCTGGAAAAATGTTACCCCAAAAGAAATTACCTCCTGGAGCAAGGTGTCGCTGATGGAAGCCAGTCACTTCAATCCACAAGGCGCCTATGCTGCAGTCAACAGAATCCGATGTAGCGATATGAAGCCTTATATATTTAAAACAGCAGATGGCGGTAGCTCCTGGCAGCTTATCACTCGCGGACTTCCAGATAATGAGCCAATCAATGTGGTTAGAGAAGACCCGGTAAGAAAAGGGCTCCTCTATGCCGGATCTGAAAATGCAGTATATGTTTCATTTGATGACGGAGAACACTGGCAATCGCTTCGCTTGAATATGCCGGCCACTTCCATCAGAGATCTGGTGATCAAAGACGACGATCTTGTGGTAGGCACTCACGGTAGAGGCTTCTGGATCATGGATGGCATCAATCCTCTAAGACAACTTACTGAGTCTACCGCCCGCTCTTCAGCTATTCTCTATCAGCCGGCAACCACCTGGCGGGTAAGATGGAATATGTATACGGATACGCCATTCCCTCAGGAAGAGCCGGCTGGCGAAAACCCTCCGGATGGCGCAGCGATTCATTATTATCTACAAGAACCAACAACAAATGAAGTGGCACTTGAAGTTACAGATGCCTCCGGACAAGTCATTCGGCGCTTCAGCAGCAATGATCTAGGTTATTCACTGCCTCCTGATTTGAACATCCCACTTTATTGGATTCGACCACAGGAAAAACTATCGACAGATAAGGGTGCCCATCGTTTTGTCTGGGATCTTCGCTATGCGCCCCTTGAAACGGTTGTTTCTTTTCCAATTGCTGCCGTTTACAGGAACACGGCTCCCGAAACCGCTTCTCCTTGGGTGTTGCCGGGCAATTATACTGTCACACTAAAAGTGAATGGAAAATCTTATTCACAGCTTCTTGTCATCAAAATGGATCCGCGCGTAACGCTTACTCAAGAACAATTGGCCCAATTGCACAACATATCACTTTCCTGTTACCGGGCAAGACAAACAGCGTTGCAAGGACTTAAAGAAATCGGAGCAGTAAAAAAACAAATCAAATCGTGGCTGGCAACCGATCGTCCTGATAAAGATAAAATTTCACAGCTGGAACAGCAAGTGGCAGAAATGGAAGGGGCGGGGAGTGGAAGAAGGGGACGGGGCCCGTCAACCGGACAAGCCGGATTTGCTACATTGGAAGGAAGGTTGGCAACTTTGGGTAGCATCTGGCAAGAGGCAGATCGCTTACCTACGCGTCAATCAATGGACGCCTTGCAGGAAACCTTGCAGGCATTAGGGGCGCTGCAAATCAAATGGAGCAAACTCAAGGAAGAGTTAGGAAACGTTCAATAATCAGTTTGGTGAGTAACATTTACGCTGATGATAGGAACGCCTAAGGCTGCTTTTGTATCTTATGGTGGACTTTGCTTATTTGGCAATGAGTTGGTCCCAGTTCAGCAAGCAATTCCATACCAAGGGGGCTTCGTGCAAATTCAAGAATCGATGCAAGGGATCGAAAGTAAATCCGATCAAGCCGCCCTTACCAATTGGCAACTGAAATATTGCACCATGTCCAATAATCATTGCTTCATTACGCACCATGCCGGAAATTAAATAGGGCCCCTCCGGTGATGATTTGGTATCGTCAGATTTTTTCTTTTGTTCTGGCATTCCCATCACCGGACCGGCATAAGGCAGCTCGTCTTTAAGAGGCTTGGTCCCATATTGTAAAAGCATATTAGTCCGGTCATATTTCCTTACTTGTAGCAATGGCCCATTACCACGAAAAATAGGAAATGTAGGAGGAAACCCATTGAGAACCGGGCTGCCTGGTTGACGGGCTTTAGCCATAACGATTGAACCCGGATGAAACAATCCTGCAGCGTCATAAATATCAAGTCCGTCTGCCAAGCCAGTCTCAGCCATGATGCGAGTGCTATTGTCAAGGCTTACAATCAAGCCTCCTTGTTCAGCAAATAAGCGTAGTTGTGCCATGCCTGCAAAACCCGGGCCTCCGGTCATATCTAAAGTAGAGTCTGGGTATCCGTGGGAAGGAAAAGCAGCTGTTTTGGTATAGGGCATCGGACCAAACCTGTTATCAACTTCATTGATAAAGTCGCTAGCTGTTCCGCTTGTTCGGGGAATAAGAATTACGTCAAATCGGCTCTTAAGTTCTCCTTTCTTTAAGTCGTCTTTATTGATTGAAGTATAGGGAACGCCCATCTGTTCGAAGGTATACCTAGACCATCCTTCGTCTTGTGTATTGTACCAAGAATGATATATAGCAACCCGGGGTAACTTCAGCGCATGGCGACGAACGGTTGATGGAACAGAATTGATCTGTTGAAGGTCGAGTCCAAATTGTTGTGAAAACTCCTTTGCTTGATCTGTGCTCAGCCCCTCCCAATAAACACTTCCCGGCATTGCGCTGTCTTTTCCAGTTGCTATAGTCCATTGATCATCGATAACAGACATTCTAGCTGATGGATATTTTTTATTACAGCTGTAGGCGGCAGCCAACACTTTTTGCTGGGCTACATACATGAGTACATAGCTGCTCCCGCTTCCGCTGATGTTCCCCTTATATTCAACAGGCGAGGATATGAGGCGCAGATTGGTTCTAGCAATAGCGACACTGTCTTCCTGCCTAACTGTTACTCCATATAAATATCCAAGGGTCCATGCAATGTCATCGTAAGGGGGAAACTTGGCTTCCTTGGGAAAAGATTGTTTCGTCAATAGAGAAACGGCAAGGTTGCGATAGGGTTGATCTAGTAATACCACATAGTCATTTTTTTGTCGGCCAGTATCCACCTGATGTACTTCAATCTGCTGACGCCGTAATTGGTTGACGAGATAAGCAACCATGGCCGGGTCAGCTTGATTAGCAGGAATAACAAAGCTGGCCGGCTTGTCTTTTTTGCCGCGCACTATGTTGTTAACGCCCTTTTGATAAAAGTTTTTTAGCAGTTGCCGGGCATTATCAGCGGTATATGTAAGCGAGGCGAGCACTCCGGCCTGCATGTAATTGATGTTGTTGCGGGAAGACCAATAAACCTGTGGTGTGGCTGGATCTGGTCGATACCATTCTCTGCTTGTAACGGGATCGCCGGCATATTTGCTATCAGAAAGATCGCGTAAATAAGTATTTGCGCCGGCGTTACCGAATGTTTCATAAAATCTGCCTATCGAGTTGTGGTTGTTAGCCACCCAGATTCCATATCCGGGATACCATCCGTCGTAGAATGCCCAGGTAAATGCGCCTGGCAACCCCTCGGCCGCAAGGCTTGTAATATCATGATTGGCCATCACCTGCCATTCGCCTATTGTGATGGGATCAATTGTTTCGTTGTACGGTCCTGTTCCGGTGCTCATATAAATTAAGGGAACGGATTCGTGTAAATCAAGCATCACTGTGGGATGCCATTCATAATACATATCAAAAATTGCGTTGGTGAGCGCCTGTGATACCTGTAAACCGTCGCGGTTGTTGTCGTGATAAATATACTTTCCCCAATAAGGAGCAGAGCGTGGAAATCCATCATCAAATGAATTTCTTGACTTAGTATATCTATAGTACCAATCCACCTGCTTGTCTCTTCCATCCGGCTCCGCAACCGGATTAATCACAACCACTAGTCGGTCCACTATGTTGCGAATACTAGGGGAAGAAGAGGTAATTAATCGATAGGCAAGCTCCATGAGCATTTCCGGGGATCCCATTTCCGGGGAATGCAGCCCCCCGTTCAAATAGAAAACCGGTCGAGTGGTTTCAATTAGTTTCTCTGCCTCACCGGATGAAATTTTTCTTGGGTCTGCCAACAAAGCCATTTTCTTTTTTTGCTCTGCCATTTGCCGGTGTGTTTCATTGGAAGCAATAACGACTTGGTATATAGGTCGACCTTCTTCCGTAGTGCTCACTTGAAACATCTTTAATAGTGTAGAAGAGGCCGCCAGTTTTTGATAGTATCCATAGATTTCCTTAGTCGTATGCATCACACCCGGAGCGCCAATAATGCTACCAAAATACCGAAGGGGCGATGGTACCTGGCTATTGAGCTCCAGATTCAACACTGATGAAGGCAGAAAGCGGCTATCGGTGGTTTGAATTTTAATTTGCTGATTATAGATTGTGTCTACTTGCTGTGCTGTTGTTAAAAACGATATGGCACTCAGGGCGATTGCCATATACAAAGTTGCCTTTATCTGCATAGAATTAAATTAATCAGTGAAGGATATCATACAATATACAAATTGCGGTGCAAATGATGTCGGATTCTACAACATTTTTTCTCGTTCCTTTTGTAATCGGAACATTTCATCGCGTAAGCGGGCTGCTTCAATAAAGTCCATGTCCCGCGCTGCCTTCTCCATTTGCTTCTTGGTTTGCGCAATGGCTTTTTCTATTTGCGGAATCGTGCTGTAGCTCACCTGTTCTTCCGCCGCAAGCGCAACCAGTTGTTCGTCTTGTTGCAGCGCATAGGGCCTCGATGGGTCATATCCTTTGATATCAAGCACAGAACCCTGGGCGCGAATTTGATCTACGCTTTTTATTACTGTTCTCGGAGTAATGCCATGTGCCAGGTTGTATGCCCGTTGTTTTTCGCGGCGTCGCGTTGTTTCATCAATGGTTCGCTGCATGCTATCTGTTATTTTATCCGCATAAAAAATAACGCGGCCCTCTTCGTTGCGCGCAGCTCTTCCGGCTGTTTGGGTCAATGATTTTTCGTTGCGCAAAAATCCTTCCTTGTCTGCATCCAATACAGCTACCAATGCCACCTCGGGCAGATCGAGTCCCTCCCTCAACAAATTCACTCCCACTAGAACGTCAATTTCTCCAAGTCTTAACTGCTGCAAAATCTCAACGCGGTCCAGGGTATCTACGTCGCTATGAATGTATTTTGATCGGATTTGAATTCTGCCGAGGTACTTGTCCATTTCCTCTGCCATGCGTTTTGTTAGCGTTGTAACCAATACGCGGTAGCCTTTTTTAACAGTTTGATCAATTTCTTCAAGCAAGTCGTCAATCTGGTTAACACTGGGTCGCACTTCTATGGGTGGGTCGAGCAGTCCGGTAGGACGAACAATTTGCTCAACTACAACGCCACCTGTTTTTTGTAATTCATAGTCTCCCGGAGTAGCACTAACAAAAATGGTTTGTCTGGTCATCATTTCAAATTCCTGAAAATTGAGTGGTCTATTGTCGAGCGCGCTCGGAAGGCGAAATCCATAATCTACCAATACCAGTTTTCTGCTCCTGTCTCCACCATACATTCCCGCTACCTGCGGAATGGTCTGGTGGCTTTCGTCAATCACACAAAGAAAGTCAGAGGGAAAATAATCAAGCAGACAAAATGGACGGGTTCCCGGTTGGCGGCGATCAAAAAATCTAGAGTAATTTTCTATGCCATTACAGTATCCCAGTTCCCGAATCATTTCCAGATCATATTCTACTCTTTCTTTCAGTCGCTGCGCTTCTACGAATTTTCCCTGGGAAGAAAAATATTCAATCTGAGCCATCATCTCGTCCTGAATTTCGTGCATTACCTGTACGATCATTTCTTTAGGTGCCAGATAAATGGTGGCCGGAAATATCGCGGCGTGTTCCATCGTCTCCATCCGCTTGCCCGTATTGGTGTCAATGCTTTCGATGGACTCAATCTCATCTCCAAAGAACGTTATGCGATAACCAAAATCCACATAGGGAAGGTTGATGTCAACGGTGTCTCCTTTCACGCGAAATGTGCCTCGGGTAAAATCGCCCTGTGATCGGTTGTACAAAGAGTTCACCAGTGAGTGCAAAAACCCTTGTCGGGAAATGGTTTGTCCCTGCTGCAGCCGGATGATACCATTGGCGTATTCGGTTGGATTGCCCATTCCATAAATGCAGCTCACGCTGGCGACAACAATAATATCCCGGCGACCACTCAATAATTG
This sequence comes from Sediminibacterium sp., assembly GCA_046079965.1. Taxonomy (GTDB): domain Bacteria; phylum Bacteroidota; class Bacteroidia; order Chitinophagales; family Chitinophagaceae; genus Sediminibacterium. The sequence goes on from JBJTTC010000045.1 coordinate 56,906, forward strand.
TGATGTTGCTTGTAATCGGAGTTTATCCAATTCTTCGTTGATGCTTAAATCTTTTTCAATGTACACATCACTCACGGGCATATAAGCTTCCGGTTGATAATAATCATAGTAGCTGACAAAATAGCCTACTGCGTTTTCGGGAAAGAATTGTTTGAATTCGCCATACAGCTGAGCTACCAATGTTTTGTTGTGTGTCAGCACCAGCGTGGGTCGCTGGGTTTGCATGATTACGTTGGCGATGGTAAATGTTTTGCCGCTGCCCGTTACACCCAAAAGGGTTTGGTATTGTTCGCCATTGTTCACGCCCTCTACCAGCTGTCGAATGGCTTCTGGCTGATCCCCTGCAGGTAGGTATTCAGTATGAAGGGAGAAGGGCATGGGTAGAAAACGGTTGAAGCAACCTCTGGGATCTTATTGCCAGATGGCTATTGCAAAACTATGTTGTAAATGGGTACCGGCGGGCGAAAGTATTGCTCAGATTCGCGTTGGCGATAAATTTTTCTTACTACAGACATCCCCTTGACCACCCTTCCAAAAGCAGCAAAGCCCAGCTTGTCAGATATGTTTTCTCCTCCTGCATCCAGTCCCTTTTGTCTTCCGATGCAAATAAAAAATTCTGAGGCGGCCGTTCCCGGTGCTCCCCTTGCCTGAGAAATGGTTCCGTCTTTGTGTTCTATCCCCGTCATCTCTGTGCTTTCGTGTGGGATTCCTTGCAGGGAAGAGGCGAGAGCATAGTTGGTTTTCCAAATACCTCCCTGAATCAATTCTGTTTTCGGCGCATTGCTGGGCTGGTTGTCGATGGTCAGCACCCGATAGAATTGGCTGTTTTTATAATATCCAGAATCTACATAACGAAGAAATGCCTCTACTGTTTTAGGTGCCTGTTTTGCATATAGTTCCAGTTCTATTTCACCAAAGCCGGTTTGAATCAGTACATGTGGCGTGGATGATGTGCGCGTTTTTTCACCACATCCCAATAGAAGAAAAAATATTACGAAGTATCGGCAGACAGACATATCCAATTACCAAGTGGGATTTTTCTTCTTTTTCTTCGACATTATCCAGGGCAGCAAATCGGCTTCTGCAAAAGCATTGTCCCAACTATTGTGGTTCACGCCCGGATATTCGGTGTATTGTACATTGCGTGCCCCTTTTTCCATAAGGCCCTTGTATAAATCCCTGTTGAAAGTGGGGGGCACCACCGCGTCTTCTGCTCCGTGGAACATCCACATGGGAACCGGGCCCGCCTGAGCAATAAAAGTATTTACATCTGTTGCGCCACATATCGGAAAGGCCGCAGCAAAAAATCCGGGATAACGAACCAGCATATCATAGGTTCCCATTCCGCCCAGCGAAAGTCCGCCGATATACATTCTTTTTTTATCCGCCTTGCCTATGTTGATCAAACTATCCATTAATTTCTTTACCAGAAGCGCAGGTGTTGTGGCAGTAAGCGTAGCGTCATAAAACCATTCATTCATTTTTGGGCCCCGCTTGAATCTTGACCAGGCGCTGTCTTTCGGGCACTGCGGAAAAATAACAATTGCCGGGTGGTCGTTGCGAACATCTTCGCGGGCAAAAAGCTTTCCCCCGTGTTTGAGTTGAAGATCATTGTCGTTTCCCCGCTCTCCCGAGCCATGTAGAAACACAATCAGCGGATATTTTTTCTCTGGGCGATGGTTGGCCGGATACATGATGCGGTAGCGGAGCGTGTCTTTGCCGGATATCAAAACCTGTTTTTCAAAAGAAGAAAGGTCTTGTGCGATTAGCACTCCGGTAAAACAAAATATCAAGAGGACTGTGGAGCCGGCTTTTTTCATGTAGATGAATTTTTTGTCTGAGATTATTTTAGCCATTCCGGGTGTTGTTCGTGCCAGCTGGTCAATTGCTGATACGCTTCGGCAACAGTTAGCAATTTACCTTCTTCATACAGTCTGCCAATAAATGTTATGCTGGTCGGGAGTCGCTGTCGGTTGTCGAATCCCGATGGAACACAAATCGCCGGGTGGCCCGTAAGGTTGGTGATTGCACCCTGGTTTCCACTACCTCGGGTCGGACAAATCAGTACGTCAATTGCGCCCATGGCATCATTTACTTTTTTCATCAGCAGATATCGATGACGGTTGGCGTTGATGTATTCGACTGCGGTCATCAGCCTTGATATGCGAAACGAGTTGGGCCAATCGTATTTACCCTGCCTTGTCATTTCGTCATCAACATTGTTTCTTGTGAAATCATCAAAGGCAGCTGCTGCTTCTGCGCTGATCACCACATCCATGATATTAAATGGATAAACGGCGCTATCAGGAAAATCCAAAGGAATCAACGTATAGCCGGCATCCTGAAATGTGCGCAACACCTTCCATTCGGTTCGGCTGGTGTCCTTTATTCGATCAAAATAATTTTTTGCATAACCAATTCTTAGCTGACGAGCATCGGCTGACTGCTGATAATCGAATCGCGAATTGATTGCGCTGGCATCAGCCCCATCTGTTCCGTGAATAAATGCAAAAACGATCGCTGCATCAGATGCGCTTCTACATATCGGGCCAATTTTGTCTAGACTCCAGCTCAGTGTCATGCCCCCGCTTCTGCTGATGCTGCCAAATGTTGGTCGCAGTCCGCTGAGTCCACAAGTTGATGCAGGAGATATGATAGAGCCCCAGGTTTCTGTACCTATAGCAAAAGGAATTAGTCCGGCTGCAGTTGCAGATGACGATCCCGCAGAAGAGCCGGATGAGCCCGTGTTGGTATTCCAGGGGTTGCGTGTTCTACCACCATACCAATAATCACCCATTGCCAATGCGCCTAAAGTAAACTTGGCTACCAATACGGCTCCTGCTTCTTGTAATCGCTGGTAAACATACGCGTCTTCATCTATTACCTGCTCTTTGTATGGTGCGGCACCCCAGGTCGTTTTGGTTCCGCGAACAGCAAACAAATCTTTTAGTCCGTAGGGTATTCCATGAAGCGGACCCCTGTATTTTCCTGTTGCAATTTCTTCGTCTGCTTTTTTCGCCTGTTCCATTGCAATTTCTTCCGTTATTGAAATCACGCATTGCAGGGTATCCCCATATTTTTTTAGCCTCTCTATGAAGAGCCGAGTTAGGTCAACAGAAGAAATTTTTTTGTTCTTAAGGAGATACGCCAACTGAGAAATACTCAAAAACGAAAGCCCATTCCTGTTTTCGGGAAGATCGGTTTTCGGAAACTTCCAGCGAATATTGTCTTTGCCCTGGGGTACCGTCATGCCGGGAAGTAATGGACTTTGCCACAAGCTCATGGGTACACTATTGGCCAGTTGTTGCTTGTGCATGAGGCGATAGTTGGCAAGATTCTCTTGCACCCCATCATACATACTGTCGAGCTCTTGCTGTGTAAATTGTAAATCAAAAATTCTGGCTGCTGCAGCCATGTCGGCTGTTTTGGTCGATGTCAGCTGAGCGTGGTTTTTTGAAGACAGCAGGCAGAGCTGTGTGCAGGCAAATAGCAGTAAGCTGTTTTTCAGTTTCATGGTAAATTGAATTTAACCCAAATATGGTCGTCTATTAATTCGTTGTTTTTAAAAACCGCTTTTTCTCGGATAGACTCCAGAACAAACCCATTCTTCTCCAATACTCTTCCGGATGCCGGGTTATTGCTAAAAACAAGCGCCTCTATTCGCACATATTTTTGCAGTGACCAAATGTGTTCTATCAGCATCCGTATTGCTTCTGTAGCAATGCCCTTGCCCCAGTAGGGCTCACCTATGAAATATCCTATTTCACAACTCTTCACATAAACATCTGCTCCGGGAATATATCCAATAGTTCCGGCCAACTCTCCCTGGTATTCGATCACAAAGCTTTCCGGAGGCTTCTTTTTGTTTGCGGTGGTTATCCACTGGATGGCATCTGATTGTGTATAGGGTGATGGGAATGCGTCGCGAACACGCTGGTATATTTTGGGATTGTTGGCGATGGCTGCTAACGCTGCCGCATCAGACATTTGCCAGGGTCTTAACAACAAATCATTCATGTTCTGCAATTGGCCTGTTTAGATATCCGGAGTAATCGGGAAGTGTCGCCTCATATTCCTCGTGCATAAAGGGGGAGGTCACGATAAAATCAGCCGTTGCTCTATCACAAGCCATCGGAAGATTCCAGGCAACACATAGTCGAAGCAGTGCCTTAACATCACTATCGTGGGGCTGTGCCTGCATTGGATCCCAAAAGAAGAATACCATATCAAGCTCGCCATTCGCAATCATTGCACCGATTTGCTGGTCGCCGCCTAAAGG